>JAANWY010000360.1 GCA_018263655.1 Anaerolineales bacterium
GGCGAGCAGACGGCCAGAAACGTCCCCACGGACAGAAGGAAACCCTGTGCTGAGTGTAGCCGAAGTAACGGCTGTTTGACTTTTTTGTTTTTGTCCGTGTTTCTTTCCGTCCGTGGGAGACTGGTGATCGCCCCTCAGCTTGGGGTGTATTGCGTATAAGCGAACAGTGAACAGTGGACAGTGATCTTATACATAACAGGTCATCGCAGGATTCATCCGTGGATGGCGAGCAGACGGCCAGAAACGTCCCCACGGACAGAAGGAAACCCTGTGCTGAGTGTAGCCGAAGTAACGGCTGTTTGACTTTTTTGTTTTTGTCCGTGTTTCTTTCCGTCCGTGGGGGACTGGTGATCGCCCCTCAGCTTGGGGTGTATTACGTATAAGTGAACAGTGAACGCTGAACACTGGTTACTGAGTTCAGGACAGGGAGTTTAGCATGCCCATCAAATTACAGCTTCTCGTAGTAGACGATTCGACGCTGATGCGCCGGTTGATCTCCGATCTGCTAGAATCAGACGCCGGGATCGAAGTAGTCGACACGGCGCGAGATGGACAGGAGGCGATTGACAAGGTAGTCAATCTGCGTCCCGATGTGATCACCATGGACGTGGAGATGCCACGCATGGACGGGTTGGAAGCCGTGAGCCGCATCATGCAGCAACATCCCACTCCGATCGTCATGCTGACCGGCCTCAGCAACCCGGACGTGGCTGTGGAGGCCCTGGATCGCGGCGCCGTTGATTTCGTTCTCAAGCCGTCGGGCACCATCTCGGTCGATCTGTACAAGGTCCGGGAAGAGCTGATCGGCAAGGTCAAACTGGCTCGTCTGGTGAACCTGCGAAAGCTGACCAGGTCACTGTCGACGCCATCTGCCGCAGCACCCTCGGTTCTAGCCCCTCGCATGCGAGACGTAACGCAGCGAGTCGTGGTGATTGGCGCTTCGACGGGCGGCCCCCGGGTAGTGGAGTACATTCTGTCAGCCTTGCCTGGGGATTTGCCGGCCGCCGTGCTGGTGATACAACACATGCCGGCCGGCTTCACCCGTTCTTTCGCGCAGCGACTGGACCAGCGAAGCGCGCTGCGCGTGCAGGAGGCCGAGGACGGTCATCGCTTGGCCCCTGGCCACGCCTTCGTAGCCCCCGGCGACTATCATACATATGCGGACTCGACCGGCCAAGGACGCCGGAGATGTCCCGGGGCCTCCCCGAAGCCCTTCGACAGGCCCTTCGTCGAGCGACGTCCTGAGCTCGTCGAAGGGAGGCATCATCGCGCTGGACCAATCCCCTCGCGTGGGCGGCGTGCGGCCGGCAGCCGACGTGACTATGACCGACATAGTCGAGGTCTACGGCCCAGGCATCGTGGGGGTGGTGCTGACGGGTATGGGCTCCGATGGCGCCCAGGGGATTCAACAGATCAAGGCCGCCGGCGGTGTCGTCATTGCCCAGGATCAGGAGACCAGTGTTGTGTACGGCATGCCGCGCGTTGCCGCCGAGACAGGCGCTGTAGACCAAGTCCTGCCGCTGAGTAAGATCCCGGCCGCTATCGTTCGGGCGGTGGTCGGAAGATAGGAGGAGGGATCATGTACGATCTGTCAGCATTCAAGGAGCTCTTTGCCAGTGAGGCCCAGGAACGCCTGCAAGCCATAGACGTTGGGCTACTCGCCCTGGAACGGAATCCGGAAGATCAAGAAGCCTTAGAGGCCGTCTTTCGGGAAGCCCATACCCTCAAGGGTATATCGGCCACCATGGGCTACCAGGACCTGGCCCATGTGGCCCACGCTCTGGAGGATCTACCGGACGAGCTACGGACAGGCCGGCAGTCCATGACACAAACGCTGGCCGATACGTTCTTCTCGGGCGTCGATGCCCTGAAGACGCTGCTGGCCGATGCCCTGGCCGAACGTCCGTCGAGCCTGGACGCCGAGGCCCTTGTGCAAGATATCGAAAGCCGGGTGACATCCGCTGCCGCTGCACAAGGAGAAGCGTCTGAGCTCGACGCTGAGGCCGCGCCTGACGCTGAGGGCACGCTCGACGCTGAGACCGCACCCGAGGTCGAGGCCGCGCCAGTGGACGAGGCGGCTCTGGCTGCTAGTTCCCCAGGCGCCGGAGTTACCACAGACGATCCGTGTGAACACCCGCTACGTGGATGACCTCTTGAACCTTGTAGCTGAGTTGGTCATCAGTCGCAGCCGGCTGTGGCGCATCCAACAGCGGCACGCACTGCCCGATCTTACGGAAGCCCTGGAACATCACGACCGCTTGCTGGGCGACCTGCGGGACATCGTCCTCCAGACCCGAATGGTGCCTGTGGCACAGGTCTTCAACCGCTTCCCGCGTATGGTACGCGATCTGCTGTGGGAGCGAGGAAAAGAGGCCGATTTTCAAATTGAAGGCAGTGAGATCGAGCTGGATCGCACTGTCCTGGAGGAGGTGAGCGATCCACTCTTGCATCTGCTGCGCAACGCCGTGGACCACGGCCTCGAACCGCCCGACGAGCGGGAGCGGCGTGGCAAGAGCCGGCGGGGCGCCGTCCAGCTCAGCGCGCGGCGCGAGCGGGAATCGGTCGTCGTCGAGGTGCGCGACGACGGGCGAGGTCTAGACCGGGATCGTATCGTGGAAACCGCCATCCAGCGCGGGCTGATCGGCCATACCGAAGCCGAGGAACTCTCTGATCAGCAGGCGCTCATGCTCATCTGCCATCCAGGCTTCTCCACGGCGCAGCGTGTGACCGAAGTCTCAGGGCGCGGGGTAGGTATGGACGTGGTGCGCCGGCAAATTGAGTCCTTGCACGGGAGCCTGTACATCGATACCCAGACCGGCGCAGGCAGTACCTTTCGCCTGCGTCTGCCGCTGACGCTGGCCATCATTCAGGCGCTGCTGGTTGCCGTGGAAGACGAGGTGTACGCTATTCCCCTAAACCAGGTGGAGCGTACCTTGGAGATCGAACCAGGGCAAACGAAGCACATCCAGCGCTGGCAGATGATCAGCGACGGGGATGCAAAGGCCCTCCCTCTATTAGAGCTACGGGAACTGCTGGGGACCCCGACTGGCAACGGAGCAGATCGCGCCGGCCTGGCCTATGCCGTGGTCGTGGGGGAAGATCGTGACCGTGTGGGGCTGGTGGTGGATGAACTGGTGACCCAGGAGGAGATTGTGATTCGCCCCCTCCCGCCGGCCCTGAGCAGCATCCCTGGCCTGACCGGCGCCTCCATCTTGGGCGAAGGCCAGGTGGTGCTGATCCTGGACGTCCCGAACCTGGTGTGAAGCGTATCCGCTGCCGCTGTGTGGCTTACTACGAACCTGTGGGAGCAGCTACTCCGTCAGCAGGAAGTTCTGCAGCGCCTCCCAGGCCGCCGGCTCGGTCAGCAGAGGGGCGTGGTATCCCGTGTGTCCACGGTCCGGCACCTCCGCTGGTGTCGGGGTTGTCTGGTGAAAAGGTCGCGCGGACCGAGAACACCCTCCCGGCCCGCGCAGCGCAACCAATCTACTAAGACTGGTCCGGCTTACTGTTCCGCTGGACGATCGTGGTAGCCGACGGCCTTCTCGATTAGTTCCTCGTCAGCCTTCGGTGTCGCGCTGCCACCATCGACGTGACAACCTCGGCAGGCGAAGTCCAGACCGATTTCGGACAAAGCGGCTGAGCCATCTTCGTTGAACTGCTCGACCGCGTTCGAATCGATAGCCATCATGTGGGTGCGGATGTCGCCGGTGAACGTTTCGGCGTTCCCCACGGCGCTCTTGACGACGCGCGGCATGTGGCAATCGATGCATTCGGCCACGTTCGGGTGGATCTGCGAGTCCTGGTACTTGGCTTGGTCATAGTGACAGTTCTCACACTGAGTACGCGTGGTTTGCTCCTCAGCTTGGCGCAACTGGACAACGCCCGCGTGCGGGTCGTGGCATACGACGCAGTCCAAGGTGATGTGCTTGCTTTGGAGAAGCTCTTCGTACTGCTCGTGGTGCCGAATGAAACCACCTCGGGCGTTGACTTCCGTGGGATCCCCGCGCAGGTGGCACTCGCCGCACTGCTCAGAGTCGCGGTCGATCACCATCTGGAAACCACGGGGGTTCTCGGCGTGTAGACTGCCAGGTCCGTGACATTCCTCGCACCTGATGCCTGGCTCGGTCCAGGTTCCCACGAGGCCAGGTAGGCCGTCCTGGTTGCCCTCCGGGCTGTAGCCAGTGGTGTGACAGGGGCCGCAGCTATAGGGCTTTTCCTCGCCAGCGTGGTAGGGTACCCAGTGAGCGTCATTCCCGACGTTTGGATTGGCAAAGTTGTACTGGGTGGTGGCTTCCGCGTCGCCCGTGATGATGAAGCCTTCCTGGTCGACAAAGCGCGCTTTCCAGTTGTACCCGCCGATGACGTAGGAAACGTCATCCCACGTGTAGCCCTCTGGCGGTTCGGGGACTTCGGTGAAGGGGTAGTCGGGTGGTTGTCCGTCCACAACCGGGTTCAACTTCCAGGCGTGGCCGGATTTGATGAAGACATCGAAAGTGTCGGTGTGACATTCACCACAGGTCTCCGAGCCGATGTACTCGGCGCCACTGACTGCAGCGGCTTCGGTGGCCGGCCCTGGTGGGCCTTGTGGCCCCTCAGGGCCAGGGGGGCCTTCGGGGCCAGGCGGTCCTTGAGGGCCTTCGGGACCTGCCGGGCCTTCGGGTCCTTGAGGGCCTTGTGGGCCAGGGGGGCCTTCCTGAGCACCACAGGCTGCAAACAAGAGCGTGATGACGAGCAAGGCACTGATGAAAATTGCTCCGCGTTTCATTGTTCCCTCCGTTGTTGTCGGTATAGGCTAGTGATTGTTATGGGCTACTGATTGTCCATTGTGTGTTGTTGTATGCTGTGATACTCTCCTTTCTTCATGGGGGACTCCTGTGCTCTCGGATAGTTCTGTGGGTTGCCTTTGAGAGGATTCAAGGAAAAAACGGTAGGTTCAGGTCCCCAATTGCCCCGCTGGATGGTAACGCGGAGGTCAGAAGTGGTGGACATCATCCACCGCGCGTGGACATCATCCACCGCGCGTGGAAACTTGAATTCATTGAGGCTAGCGAACCTCTCAAAGAGACACATACAGTATATCATATTTCCAACGACAATTCAATACTGAGCACAGCTTGCGAGGTTTGGCCCGAAAACCTGAACAAATTTGACGTCAGGATTTGTAGTTTTGGTAGCTTTGTGCCTTGTTGGCTTTGCGGCACTGAGATGAAGTTGGAGAATCATGTAGGTGCCTGTGGTATTGGCTGGAGTTGTCTACCCATATCTGTTCAGGTGCCGGCGTCGATGCGCGCTCGGCCCGTTTGGAACTTCTATTAGACAAGGTGGATTTCTTAGGGTATACTGAAAGCATCTCATATCACCACCTACCAGGCCTTTTTCCCTGGCAAGAGAGTGGACAAGAACAAGGCTATCCATACCTGATTCCTAAGCAACAATGGATGTCCTTGCGTGATTTCTGAGTGCTTTGACAATGTCACATTACCGCCCCACGTTGGGCGAAGGTCTCCTGACCGAGCCCGTTTCGCCTCGGTCAGGAGACCTTCGGCGATCAAAGAGTCGCTGTTATGTTAACGTGACATTGTCAAGGTGCTTGCCGAAAGGTATCCGAAATGAGTGTTGGCCCCTGTGGCATCGTGTGCACAATTTGTCGCTATTTCATTCGTGGCTTGTGCTCGGGCTGTATGCGCGGAGATGTGTGTTCACCTGAAAGAGCTCTCCTCAGCCCGTGCCCTATCCTGCAGTGCGCGGTTGCCAGGACGATCCCCTACTGCGCCCGCGATTGCGAAGACTTCCCGTGTGCTCTCTTCGAGCAACGATTCCCGCGCTGCTGGTATCAGGCGACTTCCCGACGCCCGGGTGTGGCCCAGCTGGATGAGTGGTGCTCTTCCGATCTACCGATGCAGGGCATCACTTCGGAAAGCCAACAACCTGGACGGGAAGGGTTGCGCATTTTCTGCCTGGGACCTTTCCGCGTCTACCTGGGTTCCGAAGAGATCACGGACGATGACTGGGGACAGGGCAAAGGACCCACACACAAAATTAAGGCCATGTTCGCCTATTTGCTGTGCCAAAAGGGGCGCGGTGCACGTAAGGAAACTTTGATTGACCTCCTGTGGCCGGAGCAAGTCGACTACGATCAAGCCAGCGCCAGATTCCACCAAGCCCTTCACTATCTGCGCCGAGCTCTCGAACCCGATCTGACATCAAGGGCGGCATCGAGTTACATTCGCTACGAAAGAGGGCGCTATTGCTTCGACCCCCTGAAGCCCTACTGGATCGACGCTGACGTCTTCGAGAGCTACTGTCGCCGGGCTCGGGAGTGCAGCCGGTACGGTGACCCTGAGGCAGCTATGTTGTACTGGGACATGGCCCTTGATGTGTACGGCGGCGATTTTATGGCTGACATTCCTATCGACTACACCCAGAATCGACTTCATGATTGGTGCCTGCCACGGCGTCATCGCCTTGGTGAGCTGTATCTCGCTGCACTGCTGGAGATCGCTCGCTACCATCGCAATATCCACGAGTACGGCTCTGGTGTCAGGTATGCCCGCGCAGCACTGGATGTTGAACCCGCTTCTGAGCCGGCCCACCGACTCGCTATTCAGTGCCTGATCGAGAACGGCCAGCTCGACAGCGCCATTCACCAGTATCGCGTGTGTGAAGCAGAGTTGGTCCAGTACGAGAACCGTACGCCTTCCGAGGAGACCAGGTTTCTCTACGAGCAGCTTGTATAGAGCTTCAAATTCCACTGATCGACTAATCACCCTCCCCCATACCGAAGTCAAACCTAAGAGGCATGGTGTATCATTCTCGAAGTGCCTGAGTAGCTTGACATTGTTGGATTAACGTAATGTTAGTTGCGAGACCGGGAAAGCCATAAGTTTACCACGCAAGTGCGTGCTGAAAGCCCTCTGATTTCGCAGTTTGGATAGGCTCAGGAGCGATTTCTTGTAGAACGCCTGTTTGATTTGACAATGTCAAGCTACTCAGGCACTTTGTGCCTACACAAGAAGAGACTGGAAAAGATGGGGGTGTGGGCGGCCGCCCCCCCCCACACCCCCATCTTTTCCACATTTCTCAACTGCGAGGTCGGCGCAAATCGTGATATTGACGAGACAGAAGAGTGACACCTATCGCGCCGCGGCGAAAGCGGCCGGCGCGAGCGACTACGTGCCGAAGCAAGCGATACATAGCGAACTCATACCCAAACTGGCTGTGCTACTCACCCCCGTCCAGTCTGACGAACGTGAGGTTAGCCGTGAAAGGACGTGAACTGCCCACTTCATTAGGGGAGGAGTCGCAATTACGCTCGGCAAATGCTCCGACACAGAAGGATATAGTTTTTGCTGTTGATCGCTGACCAATGATCACGGCCTCAGAGGGGTGTCAGGCAGTGTCAGCCATCATCATAAGGAGGTTACCAATGATCTCACCGCAACGGATCCACCGGTATCCGTTCTTCGCCGGTCTGAACCACGATTATGGCGACACCCTGGCCAGAGTGGCCGACGAGGTCTCTGTAGAGGCAGGGCACTGGTTCTTCCGCGAGGGAGATGAGTTGCACGAGTTCTACCTCGTCCTGGAGGGGGCTATCGCCGTCGTTATCGGAGTGCCAGACCGGGACGCGGAGCAACCGCTCTCCGCACAACTTACAGGCAAACTGGCAACCAAGGACATCATGGTCAGCAGTGTTGGGAAAGGGGATGTGTTTGCCTGGTCTGCGCTGGTTCCCCCATACCGATCCACAGCTAGTGCGAAGGCTATTACACCTTGCCGAGTGGTTGCGTTTGACGTGGAGGCACTCCGGCCTATGTTTGAGGAAGACTGTCGGTTCGCCTATTTGATGACCCAGAAAGCTGCGCAGGTCATCCGGAAACGGCTGCGCGACCTGCGCATTGAGTCGTTGGCCACGCTCCCGGCATAGGCGGATATCCACCTGCAAGCTTCTCTTCAGACGGTGCGGCTGACGCAAACATCAAGCAGTGGCCTGAAGTGGACCTGTTCAACTAACATTCGCTACCAGAAAGAACTGGGTGCCGTAGCCAAGGGGGAAGGCGCGGGGCTGCAGCCCCCGGATCGCCGGTTCGAGTCCGGCCGGCGCCTTGCCAGCGTAGTCTTTTGTCCAGTTGCTATCGGATATTTGACCACATTGCAATGCAATTTGGACCGGATTTTGACCTCCGGCTGCTATACTGTACGTGTGTAGGGAAGTGCCGGCTTGTGCAGGACGGCAAGCGGGCCGGTTCCAGCACTCAAATACATACATTCCACACTTGATCGGAGAATCTGCGTGGTGAGATATTGGCCGCGCTCATGATTCTCCGATTGTACGTAGAAAAGCTAAATCTATCAAATCTTGTGTTTTCTGCAACAGATTTAGGCAGTTTTGAGCGCGCGAATCGATAACTATACTAATTGTTGATTACTCGTGGAGGAAATGGTATAGTAAACGTGAAAGGGGGGTGATCTACAGCAACCCACTCAACATATCTATCCACAATCACATTTGTGATCCTTGAAGATGGTTGTTGTACTAGCACAGACGGAGGTGAACGACATGAGACGTACCGGTAAAATGTTTGCTCTCTTGGCCCTCTTGCTGATCGTAACGTTGGTTGCTGCTGGCTGTGCGGGGGATGAGAGGCCCGCGCCCGAGCAGGTCGAGGTGACGCGAGAGGTGGTTCAAGAGGTCACGGTACCGGTTGAGGTTACGCGCGTCGTAGAGGTAACGGCGGAAGCCGGCCCCGCCGCGGAGCCAGAAGAACCGGCCGAGAAACCCGCTCAACCCGCAATAGAAGTACCTTTCCTGGATGCGTGGTCCGGCTCCGGACACAACGACACCGAGGCTGAGGCCTTCAACCACTGGAATGAGGACGACCCGCAAGAAGTTTCTGCCAGTTGTGCCAAGTGTCACAGCACGCCTGGATACCAGGATGCTATTGGCGCCGATGGTAGTGAAGCAGGCGTGGTCGACAAGCCGGCGCCGATCGGAACGACAGTCCAGTGCGTTGCCTGCCACAACGACGTGACCCTCACCATGGATAGCGTGGTCATGCCGTCGGGCATTGAGCTCACGGGTCTTGGTGACGAAGCCCGCTGCATGCAGTGTCACCAGGGGCGCCAGTCGACAGTCAGCGTGGACGAAGCTGTGGCCGATCTCGATCCGGATACGGTGAATGAGGAGCTCGGCTTCTTGAACATCCACTACTTCGCTGCTGCGGCTACGAAGTACGGTACGTTCGCCAAGGGCGGCTACGAGTATGACGCGAAGTCGTACGACGGCAACTTCGCCCACGTCGAAGAGTTCGACGCTTGCATCGAGTGTCACAATTCCCACACACTCGAACTCCAACTCGACGGCTGCACCGAATGCCATGCGGACCTGGCGAGCAAAGAAGATTTGCTGAACGTCCGGATGCCGGGCTCCATGGTGGACTACGATAGCGATGGGGACGTTGAGGAGGGCATCTACTACGAAACTGAGGGTCTTCGTGAGAAGCTCTATCAAGCCATCCAGACCTACGCCAGTGAGGTGTCTGGCCCCCCGATCGTCTACGACGCTCACAGCTACCCTTACTTCTTCATCGACACTAATGAGAACGGCGAATCCGATGAGGATGAGGCGCAGTACGGCAACAAGTACAATGCCTGGACCCCCCGCCTGCTGAAAGCGGCCTACAACTATCAGGTCTCCGTCAAGGATCCCGGCGAGTTCGCCCACGGCGGCAAGTATATCATTCAGCTCATCTACGACTCCACCGAGGATTTGAACGCGGCCTTGTCTGAGCCAGTTGACCTGGCAGGCACGCACCGCATCGATGCCGGCCACTTTGCCGGCTCCGAGGAAGCGTTCCGGCACTGGGATGAAGATGGCGAGGTGTCCAGCAGCTGCAGTCGGTGCCACTCGGCCAAAGGGCTGCCGCTGTACCTCGCAGAAGGCGTCAGCATCCCCCAGCCCATCGCCAATGGGTTCCGGTGCCGCACCTGCCACGACTCTCTGGCCGAGTTTACCCGGTACACGGTGGATGAGGTCGAGTTCCCCAGCGGCGCTGTGGCTAGCTTCGGCGAAGGGTCGGATTCCAACCTCTGCGCTGCGTGCCACCAGGGCCGCGAGTCCGCGGACGACGTGAACGCATTGACTGAAGGAATTGATGCGGACACGGTATCCGACGAACTTCGGTTCTTGAACATCCACTACTTCGCCGCAGCCGCGACGCGCTTCGGTGGTGAGGCGCGAGGTGGATACCAGTATGAAGGCAAGGACTACGTCGGCCAGTTCGCCCACGTGCCTAACTTCAGCGAGTGCAAGCAGTGCCACGAACCGCATGGCTTGACCGTGCAGGTACAAGCTTGTACTGGATGCCACCCGAGTGTGGAGAATAGCGAGGAAGGCCTCCAGGCCATCCGCATGACGGACACGGACTTTGATGGGGACGGCGACACGGATGAGGGCATCGCGGCCGAAGTCGACACCCTCCGCGCCGCTCTGTACGCCGCAATCCAGGCGTATGCCGGCGAAGTGGTCGAGAGCCCTGTCGTCTACGACGCGCACAGCTATCCGTACTACTTCAACGACACCAACGCGAACGGTGAGCCGGACGAAGGTGAGGCCAGCTACGGCAACCGCTACGCTACTTGGACACCCCGCCTGCTCAGGGCGGCCTACAACTACCAGTATGCCACCAAGGACCCCGGTGGGTTTGCCCACAACGGCAAGTACGTCATCCAGCTTCTGTATGACTCCCTGGCTGACATGGCCACCGTGGTGGATGTGGAGACGGCTGGAATGGTTCGGCCGTGAGTTAGAGCCTCGTTTCTTGCCCAGTGTGCCGGGTCACTTCAGTCAGACCCAGCAGTGGGTGACCCAGCAGTGGGTGACCCAGCAGTGGGTATTGAGGAAAGAGGGAAAACACGCAGTAACTGTTCAGGTAGTGGGGACCCTTGCGAAGGTTTGCCAATCGCTTTCGGGTTGAGGCGCCCCTCGCCAGTCGAAAATCGGCCTCTGGCCAAGGTTCTTTCTAACCTTCGCAAGGGTAGCTGAACGCTTACAACACGCAATCTCAGAACACGTGTAGCCGCTCGAAATGACCGAGCGCCGGAGGCAGAGCAGAAAGCCTGCTCTGCCTCTTTGTCTTTACGTGGGAATGGGTGTATATTTGACGCACGGCCGGTGTTCGTCGTAATCAATTTTGGCTATCAGGATCGGTAATAGAGTGGGCACGTTTGCCTTGTTTGATAGTCAAAGCTGATTGTCACGGTTTGACCATCGATGTTGAAGGTGAGGAAGTCTATGAGAGAGTCTGACCCACGTGAGTCTGAAGGACGACTACCGACTGTGGATCGCCGCGGATTTGTGCGTTCTCTTCTCGGCTTTTCCATAATCAGTACCATCATGGGTGTGCTAACCCCCATTATTGGCTATCTGTGGCCGCCGGCGCGCAGCGCCCGGGGAGGCGGCGGCCGAGTCTTGGTTGGAACGCTCACTGATATTCCGCCCGGACAGGCAGAAGTACTCCCGATCAATGACAAGCCAGTGATCGTGGTAAACACGCAGGACAACCAGGTGCGGGCGTTCTCAGCGATCTGCACTCACCTGGGATGTGTGTGCGAATGGGAGGATCGCCGGCAGTTCATCCTCTGTCCCTGCCACGATGGGAGGTTTAATGCATTGACAGGAGCGGTCATTTCCGGACCGCCTCCTTCCCCGCTACCGTCCGTCGAGGTCGTGGTTGAGGACGGAGATATTTACGCTGGGGGTGCCTGATGCAACAGAAGGATGTTTTCTATCGCACTTGGCCGCTCCGGTTCTGGAACTGGTTAGATAAGCGTTATGCGCTACAAGAGTTTCTGCATGCGTTGGTTGATGTACCGATCCCACGTAGTGCGAATACTTTGTATTTGGGCGGAATCACCCTGTTCCTCTTCGGCATCCAGGCGATTACGGGTATTCTACTCTCCATCTACTATCAGCCCACGCCCGAGAACGCCTACGGTAGCATTCTTTTCATCATGAACGATGTGCGATTCGGGTGGCTAATCCGGAGCATCCACGCCTGGGGCGCCAACTTAATGATCATTTTCTGTATACTGCACTTGCTTCGCGTCTTCGTTCAGGGGGCCTACAAGCCACCGCGCGAGCTGACTTGGATGGCGGGAGTGCTTCTGCTAATGCTGACGTTGGGCTTCGGGTTCACGGGGTATCTGCTCCCGTGGGACCAGCGTGCCTTTTGGGCCACGACTGTCGGTAGTGAAATTGCAGGAGCGATCCCTCTTGTTGGCCAGGCTGCGCTGAACTTCTTGCGCGGCGGTCCGGAAATTACCGCGCTGACTTTGAGCCGGTTCTTTGGGACGCATGTACTGGTGCTGCCGGTGGGGTTGGCGTTACTTGTTGCAATCCACCTGGTCATGGTTCACCAGCAGGGCTTGGCTGATCCTACTGAGCCGACCGGGTCCCCGGACGATCTACTGCAGGAAGGTGCTGAAGGTTCACGGGTTGGGGGTAGCGATGACCACTAAGAACCGAGAGTCAGAGAATAAGGAGCAGGAGAATCGCTTACTACTGCCGTTCTTCCCGCATTATCTTCTGGACGAGGTGATCGCCTGGTACGTAATGTTAGGTGTCATTGTGGTGCTGGCTTCGCTGTTCCCGGCTGGCCTGGAAGAGCAGGCCGATCCATTTCAGACACCCGCTCATATCAAACCGGAGTGGTATTTCCTGGCCGTCTACCAAGAGCTCAAGATAGTTCCTCGCACCATCGGCGTGCTTACACCGATGTTGGGCATTCTCTTACTCCTCGTGTTGCCGTTCATAGATCGAAATCCACATAAGACGTGGCGCCGGCGACCAATTGCCGTCGGCTTGGGCGTTATCGTTCTCGTGGCAGCAATTGTCTTGACCGTCTGGGGCTGGAGGAGCTAAAGTGGAGAGGAAGACAAGGAAATTGACTCAACAGAAGACTCCCGTCAAGGTGTTCAGGGGTGGCGTCTGGCTTCTGCTCTTGGCATCATTGCTGATGATGGCACGCGCTGCGGGCGCACAACCCCCAGTCCTGCACCCACTGGAGGGCTGGAATGACTGTTTGGTCTGCCATCAGGAAGGATTGGGGGGCGCCCCCGCGGTTCCCGAAAATCACGAGGGCCATACCAACGAAACTTGTACTGCCTGTCATCAGGCGTCTGACACGGGAGAGGCGCAGCCGGCCGGCGATACCCAGTTCCCTGAGACCCCGCACACGTTAGTCGGGCGCTCTGATTGCCTCTTCTGTCACGAAGACGGCGTTGGCGGAGCTACGGTCATTCCGGACGATCATACTGGCCGCACCAACGACACGTGCCAGGGGTGCCACCAACCGGGGGCGGAGGTTGTAGAAGCGCCACCGACACCTGCCGGCCCACCCGCACCGACGCCCTTGCCAGTGCCTACTGCCGTCATACACCCCAAGGTGAGTGGTGTGGATACCTGTACATCCTGCCATTCGACGCTGGGTGGCGAACAGACGCGCGTTGTAGATGAGTGGGAGAACAGCATCCATGCTGATCGCGACGTAGGCTGCGCTGCCTGTCACGGTGGCGATCCTAATGCTGACGAGATCAACGCGTCCATGTCGCCTGGAGCGGGTTACGTCGGGGTGCCGGATCACGAGGCGATCCCGGGCCTCTGTGCATCCTGCCACAGCGATCCGGCGAGGATGCGGCAGTATGATCTTCCGACGGATCAGTTTGCCAAGTATCAAGAAAGCGTTCACGGGCGTGCGCTGATCGAGAACGGTGATCCCAATGTGGCGACCTGCGTTGATTGCCATGGTTCCCACGATGTACGTGAAGTGAACGATCCAGGGACTGGTGTCTATCCCACCAATGTGCCCGAGACGTGCGCCAGTTGCCATGCGGACCAGCAGCTCATGGCCCCTTACGGGATTTCTACAAATCAGTACGAACTGTATAAGGACAGCGTGCATGGCGTCGCGCTGTTGGGGCGTCAGGATCTGCGGGCTCCCAGTTGCGCGACGTGTCACGGGACCCATGG
Organism: Anaerolineales bacterium; assembly: GCA_018263655.1. Classification (GTDB taxonomy): domain Bacteria; phylum Chloroflexota; class Anaerolineae; order Epilineales; family JAANWY01; genus JAANWY01. Next base: position 14,030 of record JAANWY010000360.1, read on the forward strand.
CGCTGCTCCCCCGGGCTTCGCGGAAGTAGCCAACGTTTGCGGAAGCTGTCACTCGGCCACACAAGATTACTACGTGCAGGGCGTGCATGCGAAGGCCGGTGATGCCGGCCCCAAGTGTGTCACCTGTCACGGTCGCTACGATGTCACTGAACCGGATGAGTCACTATTCGTGGGGACGGAAGAACGTCATTGTGGCAGTTGTCACCCGCCGGACTCGAAGACAGACCGGCAGGTCCTGCAGATTCGAGATCATATCGTCGGGGCCGCAAACCCCTTGGGTGAGGCGGAATCGCGCGTCCAGGAAGCCGCCTCGCGCGGTATGATCGTCGCTCGGGAGGAGGCCAAGCTGTCTGAAGCCCGAACTGGGTTGATCACGGCACGCGCTGCCCAACATCAGGTTTCCTTGGAGGTGGTGACTGACAACACGGGAGCCAGCGTGACGGCCAGTCAAGCAGCGCTGGAGTCAGCGGACGAGAAACTGAGACAGAGTGTCTTCCGCCGGCAGGCCATGGTGATTGCGGTGGCTGCGATTGCAGTGACAATCGCAGCACTGTACAGCATCAAACGCGAATTAGATCGTCAGCTTAAAGAATAGAGGTAACCGTTCAGTGGGCGTCATGCTGTCGAGTTGGGATGTGGTGGGACTAGGGACTTCCAGGGAAATAAACCTCCCAAAAATGGCCTGTTTCCCTCAGAAATCTTGGGTTTTTGGGAGGTTTTAAATTCTGGAATCCCCCTAACGGGGTTTTGGAGCTGTTGATGAGTTCAATTTTGCCTGGCAATGGGCGTCGATTGAGCGGAAAGTTCCGCGTTGCTATCGTCTTTTTTATCATCAATCTTGTCGTTTTCGTGCTGGCACGCTGTAGTCAAGAGACGCCGAGTCCAACTCCGCCGCCGGTCACTACAGCACCGGCAGATACCTCATCCGGTCCGTCGACCCAGGATGTGTCATGACACGAGCGACCGGCGATATGCCGGCCATAACACGACGCCGGCCAGCTCCCAGGACGTGTGGTTCGACGAGTTCAACCCGAGTTCAACCCCGATGGGCGGTACGATGCTGATGAACGTAGCTGCGGCGGCGTATACTGCCACTCTAACGGAACCTCAGCTCAGACAGTCCCCAATGACCCGATCTATGCAACCGCCGTGTGGGCCGATCCGGAAAGTGGCGCCTGTGGCACGTGCCACGGCATCGATCAGGAGACGTTAACCACCGGCATTCACTCACAACATCTAGGCTTCGCCGATTGTACGACATGTCACGTAGAATATGGGCAGCCCACACACGTCAACAAGCAAATCGAAGGGTATGATCATCGTTTCGGCCACTAGCTCGGCTTGGATTGCCAAATCCAAGCCATAACCGCTGGATTTGGCAATCCAGCGAGAGCAGGCGGAAGCCAATGGCCGAAACGATGATCAAGGCCGAAACCACGGCTAGCATCCTGAGTAGGCTGGAACGTAGTGGAGGCCGTATCGAAGGGTGCGGCTTCAGGATAGCACGGTATTTAGTTCCGAGTCGCACCCTTCGATACGACCTCGGCTTCGCCTCGGTCTACTCAGGATGCGCCATAGGTTACCCCCTGAACGCTTACGAGGGAATATCTGAAGCCCTCACTGGAACTGAGGACAGATTTATCGGTAACCGTTCAGGTGATCTTGAAAACAGACGCATAAGGTGACCGGCACTTGCGAAATCGGTCCAAGGACGAGCATACGAGGGTCAGCACAGCCACTTATCGTTGAAAACCGGTTTGGAAGTGCCGGTCACCTGAACGCTTACATCTATCGAAGGGGTAAGGAGTCATGTTACAGCCTGTACGTGATTGGTGGGCGCTTACAAAACGATATAAGCAGTCGGTCTTAATTGGGTCCGGCTTGCTTCTCATAGCAGCCATGTTCGTGTTCGCTGCCGGCGTTGGTGCTTGGGAGTATACTAACAGTGTCGCCTTTTGTGGTACAACCTGTCATACCATGCCGCCCGAGTTCATAGCCTATCAAGCATCGCCACATGCGCGTGTACCGTGCGTGGATTGTCACTTAGGGCGTGAGAGTGCATTTAACGCCATTCCGCGAAAAGCGCGGGAAATGTCACACGTTACTAAGTTTCTCACGGCTGACTATCACACACCCATCTACCTCCGAACTCTGCGGCCAGCCCGCGAGACATGTGAGGAATGCCATTTCCCGGAAAAATTCTCCAGCGACACGTTCCGGGAGATCACGCACTATGCCCTCGACGAGGAGAGCACCCCGGAACAGACTTATCTCGTTCTAAAAACTGGTGGGCAGATACGGCCCGGCCTGAGCCGGGGTATTCACTGGCATATTGCGAATGAGGTATGGTTCCTGGCCGAGGACCGACTGGATCAGGAAATTGTATATGTGAAAGAAGTCCTAACCGATGGAACCACGCGGGAGTACTACCATGTAGAGGCCGACATCGACGCCGAATATGTGGCAGAGCGGCGAGATCAACTCGAGCTGATGGACTGCATTGATTGCCACAACCGTACGTCTCATGAGTTCCCCTCACCCGAGAGCGCAATCGATGAGGCGCTTAACGCGGATCGAATCGATGCTGACATTCCCTTCATTAAAGCTTGGGGCGTCGATGCACTACAGGAGCGGTTCCAAAGCCACGACGAAGCTCAAGAGAAGCTGGAACGACTAGACGGCTGGTACCAGCGTAACTACCCTGAATTCCATACCGAGAACCAAGATAGTATCCAGAATGCGATCGCCGAGCTGCAGGACCTCTATCAAGAGACCGTGTTCCCAGGTATGGACATCGGCTGGGCAACGCATCCCGATAACCTCGGTCACAAGGAATTTCCTGGCTGTTTCCGGTGTCACGATGGTAAACACGTCACTCAACAAGGCGAGGCGATCCGATTGGAGTGTAACATCTGCCACACCATTCCGGAGGTTAGTGGGGCTGGTCAGCCGGCGCCGGTCATTAACGTGGCCCGCGTCACGGGTGAGGCTCGCATCGAAGAGCCGGCATCCCATCGCAGCACGAACTGGCTCTTCATCCATCGCGAGGAGCGAGTGGCACAGGATGCCGAGTGTGCCGGCTGCCACAACACAACCGACGCCGGCATGGCAACGAATATCAGTTTCTGCTCCAACAGCGCCTGCCACGGCACCGAGTGGGTGTATGCCGGCCTGGACGCGCCGGCACTACGCGGGGCCATCGCCGAGCAGGAGCAACTTTCGCCGGCCCCACCCGCCGAGCCGGAACCACAACAGGAAGTCGAGGCGCCTGCCCCTGTCACCGCCTTGCAGAAGAACCGGGGACCGGACATTCCGCACCCACTATCTGAAGGGCGCAAGGCGTGTCTGAACTGCCATGCTGTCGAGGGCGGGCTGATTCCTGCGCCTGAAAGTCACACGGACCACACGGAGCAAGAGTGCACCCAGTGCCATCGGCCGGCCTTTGAAACCTTGGAGGAAACTACACCGTAGCAGGAGGGGCCGAGCACTGGCCGCCTCGGCAACACGACGCCCCGTCTTCCGATCCAGGCCAGGCAAACGCTCGACCATGGCTTCGTACGCGGCCATCGCCTCTTTGGTCAAGCTGACGCCCGTTTCGTATGTCTTCTCGACTACCTCGAACCCGTACGAAAACCTGATCGTCGCTGGAGGCCACGCGATGATCGGTTTGTTCCTAGGCCCGATTATGGGTAAACTAGTGTCTGAACTTGTGCGCAGTGAGCCGTCGTCGATCGACTTGACCGCACTGAGTGTGGAACGATTTCGCTAGATGTAGGTTCGTAGTAGCGACTTCAGTCGCTGGTTGCGTAACCCAAACGACTGAGGCGACTTCAAGAAGTCGCACCGTTACTACGAACGCCATAACGGGAATTGCTGCATTATGTGCGCGAGTTCACCCAAGATGTCCCGCGCTCCAAGGTGCTGTCTGCCAAGACGATCGCGAGTAACCGTTCAGGAGGTATCAGGACTAGCATCCTGAGTAGGTCGAAACGAAGTGGAGACCGTATCGAAGGGTGCGGGTTTGCGACGGTTCTTCGAACAAGCCGCACCCCCTTCGATGAACTCA
>JAANWY010000361.1 GCA_018263655.1 Anaerolineales bacterium
CGGCTACTGCCCTCGCAGTTGAGAAATACGGAAAAGATGGGGGTGTGGGGTCTGCTCTTCCGATCTCGGCCGCCCCCCACACCCCCATCTTTTCCGCATATTTCTTGTGTAGGCACGAAGTGCCTGAGTAGCTTGACAATGCCACATTAAACAAATGTTCTACACTAACACCGCTGTGGCGCGGTCTGTAAGCGAAGCGGCGACCGGCCACAGCAGCGAAATATGACAGTGTCAAGGCAGTCACAGCAATTGTTCATTCGCGGTTCCCTTAGACTTCCGTGTCGCTTTCGGTTATAATAGTTAGAGTCATCCTGTACGAGGTAAGGGCTTGTCAAAAAACGACTTCCCGTTCTTAGGCGGATTCCCTAAGGAGAAACGGGAACCAATATTTTGACAGGCCCTAAGACCCGTAGAGTTTTGAGGAGGTTCATATGCTCGCACGCCAGGACGTGGAAGAACTCAGCCACTACCAAAACGAGGAGTATCCAGTCATCAGCGTCTACATTAACATCGATACTCAAACACCCGAGTACGATCGGTCTCAGATCCGGTTGAAGAACCTGTTCAATCAGGTGGAAGACCTCAAGGAACTGATGACAAAGGAGGAAGCTGACTCTCTGTCACACGATCAGGAGCGGATTCGGGCATTCGTTCGGGAACAGTCCAGGCAGGGCTCGCGCGGCGTCGCGGTGTTTGCCAGTTCTGGCGCCGGCCTCTGGGAGACATTCACCTTTCCCAACCGTGTCGGTCAGCACATCGAGCTGGGGGATACACTCTATGTGAAGCCTCTGTTCCGAATGTTGGAGCGCTACAAGCCCGTCTGTACGGCGTTGATCGGTAAGGGGCGCACGCGGATTTTCTTGTTGTACGGCGATGAGATTGATGAGCGGACGGATGTGTATAGCCCGGTTCCGGGCCGGCACGATCAGGGCGGGTGGTCCCAGGCGCGGCTCCAGCGGCATCACGATGAGCGTGTGATCCAGCATCTGAAAGCCACCGCAGACCAACTGTTCAAGATACATCAGGGTGGCGTGTTCCGCCGGCTGCTCATTGGTGGAACCGACGAACTGGTCACCCAATTCGAGGGATATCTCCATCCGTACTTGAAGGACCATCTCGTGGACACCTTCCCGATGGAAATGATGGCGAATATCAAGAAGATTCAGAAGCAGTCGCTTCAAGCATTGGAAGCGTCGGAGCGGGCCGCACACGCGGCGTTGCTGGATCGGTTGGAGAGCGAAGCCGGCGCTCAGTCGTTGGGGGTGGCCGGCCTGTCAGGCACCATTCGGGCGCTGGAGCGTGGGCAGATTATGACCCTGCTGGTGAACGACGGCTTCGCTGCGCCCGGATATCGGTGTGTGAGCTGCGGTCACACTATCCTTGATGAAGAGGATCAATGCCCGTACTGCTCAGGCGATTTAGAACGCATGGACGATGTTGTGGCGTACATCATCGATCAGGTTTACGATCAGGGATCTGATGTGGTGTTCGTCTCTGGCGACGCGAGTGTGGAGCGACTTGAGACGCTGGGCAACATCGGCGCGCTGTTGCGCTATCAGTTGTAACGCAGTTGCCTACTGACATTCTTGCTGTGCATAGCAGAGACCGAACCGGATTGGACCGGTTCGGTCTCAATGACTTGTCACATAGTAACTACTCAGGCTACCATCCTCGCAGTTTAAGAAATGCGGAAAAATGGGGTCGGTGGGGGCGGCCGCCCCCACCGACCCCATTTTTCCGGTCTCCTCTTGTGTAGGCACGAAGTGCCTGAGTAGTCACATCACATGAACGGTATGGTGGAAGGGAAGGAAAATGTCTAGCAAGCGAAGCACATCAAAAAGGACGGCGAAGTCGCCCCCGACGGAAGAGCTTGACATCGATCAGTTGTTGACTCAACATCAGGAGCAACTGCTGGCATTGAGTGAGCGTGTTTTGGATGGACGGACACTCATCATCGCATCAAATCGGGGGCCAGTCACTTTCCGGGTTACGCCCGAGGGTGATGTCGAGGGTCAACCTGGGGCTGGTGGTGTTGTCACGGCCATGAGCGCGATCAGTAACTACGCCAACCCGATATGGGTAGCGTCGGCTATGACCGAGGGGGACCGTCAGCGTGCTCAAGAGACAGAGGGGCAGCACATTCAGTGGTCCACCGGTGATTACAGATATCGATTGCACTTTGTCGTTGTGCCCCGTCGGACATATGAGATGTACTACAGTATGATTGCGAATCCACTGCTGTGGTTCTTGCAGCACTACATGTGGGATGCTCCGCGTACCCCGACGATCACGGCTAAAGTGTGGGATGCCTGGCATCAGGGCTATGAGGCGGTCAATCAAGCTTTTGCTGAGACGATTATCGAGGAGATAGGTTGGACGCAGGACCCGCCCCTCATCATGTTACACGACTATCACCTTTATCTCTGCCCGGGCTATCTGCGTCCCAAGTTGGCAGATGACGCCATCCTGCATCAGTTCTTGCACATCCCGTGGCCCGGACCGGACTACTGGGCTATGCTGCCGGAAGAGATGCGGTGCAGTATCTTCCGGAGCTTGTGCGATAACGACATCCTGGGCTTCCATACCCGCAGCTATGCCTTAAACTTCCTGCGGACCTGCGAGACGTTCCTGCCGGGCGCAGACGTCGACTATGGTGAATACAGGGTCACGCTCGATGAAAATGAACACACAACTTGGGTGCGACACTACCCCATTTCGATCGATGTGGCTGATCTACGCAAGCTGGCTGAGTCGGATGAAGTAGAGGACTATGTCGACATGCTGCAGGCCCACACCGGCGAAATGACCATTGTCCGCACAGACCGGGCTGAGCCCAGCAAGAACATCGTGCGCGGGTTCAAGGCTTTCAGAATCCTGTTGGAACGCTATCCGGAATACCACGGCCGGATCAAGTTTCTGGCCTTCCTGGTGCCCTCCCGCACGGACGTCGAGCAGTATCAACGCTATCTGGATGAGATTTCGGGTGCTGCGATGTGGATCAATGCCGAGTATGGGACAGGTGATTGGGAGCCGGTGGAGTTGTTCATGGGGGGGAACTATCCACGTGCCATCGCAGGGATGAAGCTGTACGATGTGCTCTTGGTTAACCCCATCATCGATGGCATGAACTTGGTCTCCAAAGAGGGGCCGATGGTGAACGAGCGAGATGGTGTGTTGGTGCTGTCCGAAGGCGCCGGCTCGCACGAACAACTTGGTGAGCTATTGGGCGAGAAGGTTACGCCGTCGCCGTACGATATCGTCGGCACGGCACAGGCTATGCATCTCGCGCTGCAGATGAAGCCGCAGCGACGAAAGGAGTTGGCCGAGCGGCTGCGACGCAAGATCGCTGAAGAGGACTTGACGATGTGGCTTACGGCTCAGTTGGAGGACATTCAGAAGTTCGCAAAGACGAGAGGGTAGCTGGGTGGGCTAGTACACCTCGGCAGAAATCCTTCACCAGTTAGATCAAGACAGCATCCCTTCGACAAGCTCAGGACGTCGCCTGAGTAGCGAAGCGTATCGAAGCGACGTCCTGAGCTTGTCGAAGGGGGTGCGGCTCGAACCTAAGTACCGTACTATCCTGAACCCGCACCCCTCGATACGGCCTCCACTATGTTCCGGCCTACTCGGGATGCTGGCCGTGATTTCGATGGGCAACTGGTGACTTATTTATGCCGAGCACTAGTAGTCAGTTAACAGTAAACAGTAGATAAAGTACAACGGTTACTGTTTACTGTTCACTGACGACTGAACACTGGTAGTGTCATATGCGCAATCTCCTGGATCGCGCGGTAAATTTCAGAACTCTCTTCTAATTCGACAAGAGGCCGGCCCTCGGCATCCAGGGCCATGATCTCCGGTGCGTTGGGAATGGTACCGGCCAACGGGATGTCAAACTCCTCGATTTTCTCGTGTAGAGCCGGCGGCAGGCCGTTTTTCATTCCAATTGACTCGAGATTCTGCACGCGGTTGACCACCAGATGCGCCTGAGCGACGTTGATCTCTAAGTCTCGACTGAGCTCCGCGATGTGGCCGGCGGCCACGACACCCCGCATGCTGGGATCGGTAACGATCAATAACACATCGACGTCGCGGGTGGTGCGCCGGCTCAGGTGTTCCATGCCGGCCTCGTTATCGATGATGACAACGTCGTACGATCGCCCCAGCCGGTCGATGATCTCGCGCAAGAGGTGATTGACGGGGCAATAGCAGCCCTGACCTTCGGGCCGGCCCATGGCGAGCAAATCCACGTGCTCATCCTCCACCAGTGCGTATTCGATCTCGTACTCGAGGTAGTCGGCCTTGCTCATCCCCGAGTTCGCGCCAATCGCCCCACCGGGGCCGACCTGATCCAACATGCCCTCGCGGATGTCACCAATAGTCTCATCCAATGGCATACCCAGCGCCAGGTTGAGGTTAGCGCTCGGGTCAGCATCGATGGCCAGCACCGAGCCCACGTTCTGCTCAATCAAGTACTTCGTCAGCAAGGCAGCGACGGTGGTCTTGCCCGTTCCGCCCTTGCCCGCCAGCGCAATCGTCATCGGCATGTTCAACAAACTCCTTGTTCCGGTGTAACTGTTCAGGTAGTGGGGACCCTTGCGAAGGTTTGCCAATCGCTTTCGGGTTGAAGGGTCCCTCGCCAGTCGAAAATCGGCCTCTTGCCAAGGTTCTTCCTAACCTTCGCAAGGGTAGCTGAACGCTTACGTTCCGGTTACAGGTTGAAAGGTTGGAAGGTGCGAGACTCAACCTTCAACTTTCCAACCTTCAACTTTTCAACTCAACTGACTTGCTTTCAACAATTGATGCATGAAGTGGTGTCCCAGCACGGCCAGCCCATCGGTGGTGAGATAGTGGCCGGCTGATTCATCAAACAGCACTTTGGCGTTGGGTGGGAACTCATCGTCGCCCAGCCAGTAGACGACGGCCATCCGCACACGCGGCATGACCTCGAAGGCGTAGCCGGCATCGCCAATGTCGATCTCCCATCCACCGAGTTGCTCTGCCGCATCTATGAATGCATCGACATCGTTGCCCCAAGCGCGCACGAGCTCGTCGCCGGTATAGCCCTGGAAGGCCTGGTGGTAGAGCCAGCCGTCGGGCAGCTCGCGGAACGCGATCCACTTGCCGGCCAGCGGCGTCCCATCCGCCATTGAGAGATAGTACAACAAGATGCCCTGCAAGTTGGCGTCGCAGGGGTCTTCTGCGCTGTCGACGGGATACGGGACCAAGGCCGGCCAGGTGAGGCGATATTCGCAGCCCAGGCAGTGCAAACGGAACTCCTCTTTGTCTGCATGCCAGGACACGTCGGCGGCCACCGCGGTTTGCTCTGGGTCGCGCTGTCGGATTTGCTCGCGCAATTCGGAAAGGACGGGTTCGAATGTCTCAGCCCAGGCAGCGCGGCTGCGGTTCGCCGCAGTGACAGGATTCTCCGTCATTGACCGCCTACCGTTCCGAGAAGACCTAGCTTAGCAGAGCTACCCCCACCTGTCATTCCGAACGAAGCGCTAGCGGAGTGAGGAATCCCTACTACCTCACAAGAAAAAGCGAGATTCGCAGGCAGTAAGGTCAACAATCTCCTCGACAAGCCAGCCCATTGCCTCTCCGGCGAAACCCATTTTTCAGCGCACCGTCTCAGGGATTCCTCGCCTGCGGCTCGGAATGACATTGGGCGGCGTCGACAACCAACAAACCAACAAACCAACGAACCAACCATCATGCCGCGCACACCTTCTCACGTTCCGTGGTCTCGGTTCGTCCATTCGTCAAGATCTCTTCCACCGACGGGAACTGTGCAATATCCGTGTGCGGCAGGAACAACGCCGACGTGAACTGATCATAGAAAGTGTTGTCGGCTGACAGCTCCAGATACGTCATCCTGCCGGCCGCCTCGGAAATCTGCTGCCGGACATTGCGGCTCAACAATGCCATGTACGATCCGCGCACCGACGTGTTGCCCAGGAAGTGAAATTGCTCCCACGGCATGTCGGGCAGTAGGCCGATTTGGATTGCCTTTTCGATGTTGATGTACTGCCCGAAAGCACCGCCGATGAGGACCTGTTCCACCAGAGCGGGATCGACGCCAACGCTCTCCGCCAGGACGGTATAGCCGGCATAGATCGCCGCCTTCGCCCGCAGCAAGTTATCGATGTCCACCTCCGTGATGACGATGTCGTGCTTGCTTGCAAGCCCACCCGTGTCCGTTTCATCAGCCCAGACGACAACGTACTCATCACCGTGCTCCCCTTCGCGGATCCGGGGCGTGTCCAGGTCAAGTTGCAGATCGCCACTCTTGTCCAAAATGCCTGTCACGAAAAGCTCGGCCAACAGCGAGAGCAACCCGGACCCGCAGATGCCCTTCGGTTCGCGCTCACCGATGACGCGATAGGTCGGCTCAAAGGTGTCGCTGTGGATCCAGACTTCCTCGATGGCGCCCAGGGTGGCCCGCATTCCGTGCTCGACGCCGGCGCCCTCGAAGGCCGGCCCGGCCGAACAGGCGCACGCAATCAGCCAATCGCGCGTGCCGAGCACCGTCTCGCCGTTGGTACCGATGTCCATGAACAGCGTCAACTTCTCCGTATCGGCCATGCCAGAGCTAACCACGCCGGCCGTGATGTCGGCGCCCACGTAGCTGGCGACGCCCGGCAGGCAGTCCACGGTGGCGTTGGGGTTGATATCCAGGCCCAGTTCGCCGGCCATCACTGCCGGCGATTGATTCACCGTCGTGATGTAGGGCGTCAGCCGAATAGATTCCGGTGGCACCGCCAGGAACAGGTGAAGCATCGTGCTGTTCCCCGAGACAGTTGCCTTGTAAATGTCCGTTGTCTCAATGCGGGCTCGCTTAGCAACGCGTTCGAGCAATTTGCTCAACGTCTTCAGCACTAGCGACTGTAGTTCGCCCAACCCGTCATTCTTGCCAGCGTAGATGATGCGCGAGATGACGTCCTCGCCGCGGGCGATCTGAGCGTTGTAGTCCACGCGCTGTACCTCGACCCGCCCACTGAGCAAGTCCACAAGGTAGACCACGTTGCTCGTGGTGCCAATGTCGATGGCGACGCCGTACAACCGCTCCGTCCGATTCCCAGGCACGACGTCGACGAGCCTCGGCGGACCGTCGGGACGGTGGTAGGCGTCCATCTCCAGAACCGCCGTGACCCGCCAGTCGGCTTCGCGCAGGATTGAGCCAAGCCGGCGCAACATCGGCAGATCCGTCTCGACACCGTCGATGTTGTGCTCCCGGCGTAACGCTCGCTGCAACCGCGACCAGTCGTCGGTCTGGTCGGCCAGGCTTGGCGGCTCGATCTCCAGGTAGACGGCTCGCAGCGGCTGGTCGCGCAGCGGATCGTAGTCGAACGGGACAGTGACCTCGGCGGCCGTCTTGTCCGTGGTGAGCCGGCGCTCGATCTTCTCCTGCGGTGGCACCATCACCACGGCGTCGCCCTCGATCACCGTCTGGCAAGCCAGCGCATAGCCTTTCGCGATGTCCTCATCGGACAAACGTAAGCTGGACCGGCGCCGCACCGTCCCATCCTCGATGATGACGGCGCAACGCCCGCACCGGCCCTGTCCGCCGCACGGCATGTTGAGGTCGATGCCGGCTTCGTGGGCCGCCTCACCGATCAGGCTGCCGGCACGGACCTCGACCGCTTTATCGGTCGGTTCAAACCGCACCTTGAAGACGTTAATTCCGGATCTCCTGCTACCTACTCCAAATTGTGAATTATGAATTGTGAATTATGAACAGCTTCTGTCGCGAGGTCTGCCTCAGTTCACAATTCACAATTGATCATTCACAATTCACAATTATTCGTTGCCCAGTTTCAAGAACGCCGGCAGATCGACGGCCTCGCGCGGACCGACCAGGATATCCCAACCGGGCAACTCCTCTTCCAACTCGCCGGACAGCACCGCCACATGGCCAGGAATGACCAGCTTCTGGTGGTCGATTTTGTCAGCCACGCCGGTTGCGTTCACAGACTTGGCAATCCGGTCGGCGTCGAACTCGCCGGCCGCCCACGCCGTCAACACACTCATGCCTTCAGCGTCGGCCACAATGAGCCAGCCAGGAACACCCGCGCTCTCCACCTCGTTCGCAACACTGAAGTACGTAATGGAGAAGTTGGTGGTGATCATAACGGGCGAATCAGGCGTCGGATCGTTGATCTCGTACAGGCCAGGCTCTACCTGGATGGGCTCCTGCGGGTCAGTGAACACGTTCTCGCGGAAGACCAGCAGCGGATAGGCCGAGGCCTGGCTGAAGTGATCCAACACGATGAAGCCGCCGTACTTGGCAATGTGTTGCGATGCCAACACGACCTCTTCCTCGGGCCCTTCGGCGCCTTCGCCCGGGAAGGTGATGATGGGGTAGCCCAGCGGGCGGAAGTTCTTCTTGAGAGCCAGCCGGCGCATCTGGGTCATGCGCGTCAGTGTGCCGGCAAAATCCCGAGCAGCAGGATCGAGAACGATGTTTTGAACGCCCGCGCCCTTGACTTGCTCGGTGAGTTCCGCCAGTTCCTCCAGGCCCCCGCCAGGGCGGACCCCCAGCGGGACATCGGCCTTCTTGGCTAGCGCGGCCATGCTCTCCCAGTTCTCGGGGGTGGCGCCGTACAGGAGCGGCACGGTGCCTGAAGCCTTGGCCGTAAGCGAAGCGACGCCGGCCTTCAGCACATCCGGGTCAGAGCCGATCAGGATCAGCGGCTTTTCCGTCGCCGAGCGAACGGCTTCCACACATTCAGCGAACGTATCGGGATCGCCCGAAGCCGCTTCAACGGCCATACCGTCCAGCTCCAGGTCAAGACCCACGTAGTCCACGGTGAAGCCATCAACTTCTGAGGCCACATTTTTGACCGCTTCCAGGTCGTCAGTATCCTTGACGCGGACGAAGAGGCCACATTTGTGGAAGAAGCGCTTCTCGTGGCGAAACAGGACGGTCTCGTTGCCGGCCTCCACCTTGTGCCCGTTGCTGCTGAGCGTGATCAACCGTACCGGCGGCTGTGACGCTGCCTCCAACTCCACCTTAGCCTCATCGGTGACATACGGACAATCGGCCAGCTCCGCCTGTTTGGCAGCCAGCTTCATCGCAAAGGCTAGACATGTTGGAAAATCGCAATCACCACAATTGGTACGCGGCAATAGTTTGTAAATCTCCAATCCACTTAGAGCCATTGAATCCTCCATCTATCAGTACACAGTTGTCAGTCACTTTGCGATGGGCGAAGGTCTCCTGACCGAGCCCGTTTCGCCATCGGTCAGGAGACCTCGGCGATCAAAGGGCCGACACTGTTTACTGTTCACTGTTTACTGTTCACTGACTACGCGGCTACGAGCTCTGGCTCGCCGGCCTCAGCCATCAAAGCGTCGATCGTCTTCTGCACTCGCTGGACCGTCTCGGGATGGCGCAAGACGACCAGGTCGGCGCCGGACTGAATGAGGGACGTCGCTGTGAGGGTCTCCCAGTTGATGGCACGTTCCCCCCAGTCGCCCCATTCGGCCGGCACATCGTCGCCTACTTTAGCCTCCTTGGCCTTCCACGCTTCTTCGCCAGGCGTAACCAACATGGGCTGCTGCGTCATGCTGTCCCCCTGCAAGGCGGCCAGGCGCAGGCGCTCCATCACTGAGTAGCCATACTCGATGCCGTAGCCCAGGGCGCCGGTGGTCGGATCCATCAGGATCTGCTCCAGCGGTAGGCCCATATCGTGGATCAGAATGATGAGCTGCTTCGCCAGGTTCACATCCATGGGTGTTCGGGAGTTGACCAAGTGATCGTGAGCCAGAGCCGCGGCGACGATCGTTCGGTAGTTCTTCTCTTCACAAACGCCTAGAACCAGACGCTCACCAGCCCCTTCCTCGGCCACTGGAACGATGAGCTCGTTGTCTTTGTCCGCCTGGCCCGGCCCAAAAACTATGAGTGGTAGGTCGCACGCTTCCAAAACCTGACGTACCGCCGATGTCGCGTCGTCGACCGAATCTTCTAGGCTCAAGGTCAGGAGGAGGATGTCGGCGCCGGCCTCTTCGGCAGCCTTCGCCCAGGCCGCCGGATCATCGACCACGTCACTCCACGTCTCCAACAGGAGGGGTGACCAATCGTCGGGGCGTCGGCTGGCAATCTCAATGCCAACGACCGGCGGATGCGGAATCTCACCTTCGAAATGCAGGAAGGGCAGCGTCGTCTCACCACCCACGGTGACGGTGTGAGAGCGTGTGCCGCCCTCGTCGGCTGTCGCCCCCAGGGTGATCTCACGCACTTGGCCAGGCCATTTCTCAACTGGGATTTCAACTGTCATGTATGTCTCCTCGTCAGTCACAGGTTAAGGGTTGGAAGGTTGAAAGTTGTGTAGATAGTGAACCTTCAACCTTTCCAACCTTTGACTTTCAACCGCTAAAAGATGGGCGGCATCGTCAGGGCTGGGTGTTCATTCTCCTCCAAGACAGGCAACAATTCTTCAACGGTCGTTGCGTCACGCTCATCGGCGATCTTGTCGATGAGATCGGGATCACCTTCGCGCTCGGCGACCTCTTGAAGCTCGTCCGCCATGCTCTCCTTCAGGAAGGACGACATCCACACCACACGCTTGAACCCACCATCCGCCGAGATGAACTTCGGGCTGAGCAGATAGAACTTGCCGTGCCCCATGATGCCCGGCGACTGTAGACCACCGCCCGCCATACCGGCCAACGTCGAGAACGTCATGCCGGCCGGCGTCATGCTCGGGTCCTCGCGGCTGACGACCATGATGCCGTTGCCTTCCGGAATCACCATGGCGATGCACTCGAAACAACCGCAGGCCGTCATTGGGTTCTCCATGATGGAATACATGGTGACTTCCTCGATCGCCTGGTTCGAGTGCTGATAGACGAATTCGTTGGGGCCTTCCCAATAGCCCTTCTCCGCATCAATGAGGTTTCCTTTGCGAATCGGCTGGTTGGGGCCGGTGGGGTTGATCCGATAGCTGGCCTTGCAGTCCAGCCAGTTGTAAGCACCGCAGAGGCCGAGCCGCTGCGGACTGACAACACACACGTGGTTCGGTGCGAAGGACTGGCACAGCGTGCAAGAGTAGAATTCGTCCACCCTCTCGTCAGTGAGGTCAGCCAGACGCTGATTGCGGAAGTCGTACGCGTCACGGGCAGTCTCCAGCCACTTCTCGAGTTCAGCCGGGTCGGTGTAGATCTTGACCTGAACTTTGTCCACGATGGCGCCGAAGTCGGCATGGAAGCGGGCGTGCAGAATCTTACCGAAGTGTTCTAGGTCGAAGCCTTTCTCGGCTGCGGCCTTGCTGATACGAATCCAGGCAATATCACGCTGGCCAATGTGTTGCAGGCCACTGGCGGCGTTGACGAAGTAGTGCACCTGGCGCTCCAGCACCGGCTCGAAATCTTGCTGCATCTCGCGGCCGGCCACCTCGATGACAATACCCACGTCCATCGCGCCGCCGTCCTCTATCTCGTCAAATCCAGGCCCGATGACCTCGACCTTACCGTCTTCCGCCTCATCCATATCCACCATGCGCAAGAATTCGAAGGCGCGCGAGTACTTGCCGCCGAACTCCACGCGCATGTCGGCCCGGCGGACCCGCTCTCCCTCGAAGGCGGAACCATAAGCAACGGGGACAGGCACTTCGGTGACGCGCACCTTGACGCCTCGCACCTCGATGCACTTCTGGACCAGTTTCTCGGCCCGCCCCAAGTCATCCTCAGCCGCAATTTCGTTGAAGGGCATGGAGATGACGTGTTCATAAGTCGTGACGCCGGTCGGCAGGATCTGCGGAATGCGAGTATCTGCAACGACCGGGAACCCGAAGTTGATGGCGCCGGCGGCCGTCGCATATTTCAGGTCATCGACCTCGCCCAGTGCCAGCACGAAGGCAAAGACGCGCTCCTTGTTGTAGTGCAGAATCTCACGCGCCTGGCCGCCTTTCATACCACCGAAGGTCAGCGCCGAGCGCACGGCAAAGCCCAGGGCGTAGATGGCGCTGATCGTGTCCAGGCCGAAGGGCACGATGTAGGTATCGTACCCCATCTCCACGCCTTCTTCCTGAAGCTGGTGGATGATGCTGCGGCCGTTGACGTTGCCGGCCAGGAAGGTGAGGATGTTGCGCTGCTGAAGTTCCCGCACAATCTTGACGGCCACTTCGTTGCTCTTGGCCGCGCCGACGATAGCGGCAAAACCAGGCATACGGCCGTCCACGAGCTGGATGCCCCACGAGCGGAGCTGGATGTCGTCGATGGGTCCGTTGAGATGTCCGTTGCCGGCCGCCTGACCATCGCCATTTGCGTCGGGGCTGGTGAACGCGGTGCCGCCGGCCAACTCAAGACCAGGCACGCGCTGCGGTTCCAGCCCGTAGATGAAGCGCACCGCCTCGATAGTCTCCTCAGCCAACAGCGTGGCTATGCCGCTGTCCAGTGTCTCGCCGAGATAGGGTGTCCAACGACGATCGGCCGGCACCGGGCGCAACAACCGCTTGGCATCCTCGATCACAGGGACCAGATCGCCGAGTGTCTGCACTTCCCGGCCGGTCATACCAAAAACCAGAGGCAGGTAATAGGCCGTGTTGGGGAAAGCGACCTCTGTATCAGGACCATTCTCCTGAAGGGCTCGCTGCAGTATCTGGTCCGCCTCTTGCACGAGCATGTTGGCGCCTCGTGTAGCGCGCGTTGCAATATATCGACTCATTCTCTATCTCCCATTTCCAGTTATCAGTAACCAGTGATCGCCCGTCGGTACGACGGACGTAATCAGTATCGGCACTGACCACTGTTTACTGATAACTGTCCACTGATCACTATCCACTATCCACTATCCACTGTTCACTGTTCACTGTCCACTGTTAACTGCTTACTGCGCCGTAGAGCGCCGCCTGACGCTCTTCCAGTGGCCCGTCCACCAAGTCTTCCATTCGCCAGTCGCCGCTCTGGCCGAAGCGCTTCGGAGCGTACTCGGGAAGCTTCAGGGCGGCGCGCTTTTTGTCGATGTGTTCCAGAATCTGGCTTACCATTTCCTCGGGCTCCACGACGAAGTCGATCTTGCCGCCGAGCTTTTGTTCCCAACCCGCACTCAGTATGTTGGTAACGAGTTCGCTCCCTTCTACAGGGTTGGTGATGCCCATGATCACGTAGGCTCCGGAGGCCGCGCAGTAGCTGGCGATGCTGAGCGCCTTCTCGCTCATCCACTCCGGTGCAATGCCGGCGGCGGGGATATCGCTGATGTCGTCGCCCAAGCCACCCTCTTCAACCATTTGCGTTAGGACGGTGAGGATGCGGGTGTTATCGACGCAAGAGCCCAAGTGCAGCACCGGGGGCATGCCCGTGGCCTCGCACACTTCACGCAATCCGGGGCCGGCCCACTCCAGAGCCGCCTCGCCGAGCATGACGCCCAGCTTGCCGCTGGCGAGCGCGCCACAGCCGGTCTCAACCACGAGGATATCGTTCTTCAGCAACTCACGGACCAGGTAGTTGTGTGCTGCATCCTGGGTCGCGCGGGGGTTGTTGCAGCCAACGTCCGCCACCACGCCGCGGATTCGGCCGCTCATGATGGCATCGTTCAAAGGCCGGAAGGAGGCTCGGAAGGAGCCACCCAGCATATAGTTGATGTACTCATGCGAGAAACCAGGTACCAGGTCTGCAACGACGTCCGGGATGGCCGTCTCTTCCCGGTTCGGGAAGTTGTCGATGGCGCGTCGGACGATATCTTTTGCGATATCAAGCGCGCGGTGTTCATCGAACTGGATGTGCGTGGCGCCCGTAATTTTGACCTTCGGTGAAGTCGTGATGACCTCAGTATGGAACTTGTCAGCCAGATTCGGCAAGGCTTGCATGATGCATTGCACGTCGACAATCATGGCTTCAACAGCACCCGTCATGATTGCCAACTCCTGGTGCAAGAAGTTGCCGGCCGAGGGTACACCCTGTCGCATCAATGTCTCATTGCTGGTGCAGCAGATGCCGGCCAGACTGACACCGCTGGCGCCCTTCTCTTGAGCATAGGCGATAATCTCGGGATCGCTTACGGCGGCCAAGATCATCTCCGACAATGTCGGCTCGTGGCCGTGGACAACGATATTGACCTCGTCGTCCTTGAGTACACCGAGGTTGGCCTGAGACACCAGCGGCGCCGGCGTACCGAACAGAATGTCGGAAATGTCAGTGGCGATCATGGAACCGCCCCAGCCATCGCTCAACGACGTCTTCAACGCCTGGTCAAGGATGTGTTCAGGGTCCTGATCATCGCCCATGTGTGTGCGGTGCAGGACATCGACAACCTCGCGGTCGATGCCTCTAGGGACGATATCCAATTCGCGCCAGATCTTCTTGCGATTCTCCGGTGCGCGCTCGGCCATGGACACTTCGCCCCTCTGCTGACCGAATTGGGCAATGCATACATCGGCTACCTCGCTGGCCAGCTCGCCCACCTCGCGGCCCTCGGTCGAAATTCCGAGATCTCGAGCTAGCTTCTTGAGCTTGAAGGGGTCACGAATCTTGTACCCCTGGGTCTCTCCCTCAGCAACAGCTTTGAGAGTGAAGGCCATGTCGCGGCCATGATCGGAGTGGGCGGCGGCGCCGGCCGCCACAGCTCGCGCGAAGTTGCGGGCCGTAATGGTCTCGATCGTGGCGCCGCAAACACCCGTCTGACCATCTTTGACGACCCGGCACGGCCCCATAAAGCATACCTTACAACATTGTCCATTCGCCCCAATAGGGCACGGCGCCATCTGCTCAGCCCGCGTAAAGGCGGTATCAAGCCCGAGGCTATCGGCCCGCTGCAACATACTGATCGCTGCTGGATCAACACTACGTTCCTCATAAGATCGTGATTTCCTTGCCATCATCTTCCCCTTTTCAAGATAACGCGTCCCTGTTTTGGCAATGTCACGTTCCGCTGCGTCACATTCCGCTGCGTCACGTTTCGCTGCTGTGGCCAGTCTCCCTCGCTGCTGTGGCCGGTCTCCCTCGCTGCTGTGGCCGGTCTCCCTCGCTGCTGTGGCCGGTCTCCCGACCGAGCCACGGCGGTGTCGATATAGAACATTTATCTAATGCTGGGCGAAGGTCTGCTGACCGAGCCCCATCTCGCCTCGGTCAGCAGGAGACCTTCAGCGATCAAAGCCCCTATTCATCAGCCGGATGTACATCACTCACGTCGCGGTACTCAAAGCCCGGACATGGCAAGGCCCCCTCCGAGCGCCACTCTGGCAACTTCCACTTCGCGCTACTGGATGTGGTCGCCTCGGCGTACGCCCGTGCATGTCGGGGCACTGCATCGTCCGTCAATCCAACATTCGGGTACCCGTTCGACGCACCGACGGGGTACCCTTGAGCGTCCAAGATAGACTCGATGTCGTCAACGGAGATCACCTCTGGGTCAAATGTGACAGCCACCTCTTGAAAGGCTGCCGAGGCCAGGGTTTCGTCTACGCCGTCAAGCGGTTGCAGAATTTGCTTGACACTCATTACGTGGTGGTCCCCATACATGTGGGGAATGTGAAAACTGGTTTGCTTCATACCATTCTCCTCTCCAATCATCTGCCGGGCTAACTCGAACACCGCCTCTGCTTCATAGCGCCGGTGACCGCCCAGCGTACGGTGATAGGGCAACTTGCCGGCTTCGGCCCAGCGCGTGACGGTGTTCGGAGAAACATTGAAGATTTCAGCGACTTCCGATCGAGCCAGATATTCCTTGTCCTCGTCTAGTAGTCGTGCCATCATCCCTCCCATCAATCACCTGGGCGTTTTGTGCGCTTTGGGCGCCTTGGGTGTTTTGAGTGTTTTCGTTACAATAAGTATGGTCGATTTTGCCCAAAAATGAAAGATGCAAATGCATCATTTTTCTAGTGCATTTGCATCATTTTTCGCCAGCGGCAACATCAATGTGAAGGTGGTTCCCTCTCCCTCAACGCTATCAACCTGAATCTCACCGTCGTACCGTTTGACCAGGTCTTTGACGATAGACAGTCCCAAACCGGTCCCTGTCTCTTGAAGGTCCTTGGCGTTCTTGGCACGGAAGAACTCCTCAAAAAGACGAGGTAGCGCATCTTCTGGTATACCGATGCCGGTGTCAGCGATGACGACTCGGGCAGAGCCGTTGGTACGCTCTAACTCGAGGCGCACTTCACCTTCCCGAGTGTACTTGACCGCGTTGCTAACCAGATTGGTCATCATCCGGTCGAGCTCACTCCTGTCTCCCCACACTTTCAGAGGTTCGTCTGGATACAGTGCTTGAAGCGCGATGCCCTTGTCTTGAGCCGGCGACTCGTACCGCGCACGCACTTCCTCGAACACGTCGGTCAAGGAGACCAAGCCGCGCTCGGCAGTGGCCATCACTTCGGCCTTGCCGGCTGCCAGGTCAAGCAAGTCATCAATCAGGGCTTGCAGAAACTTGATACGCCGCTGCGCTCGACCGACCAGATCAGCTTGCTCTGCGTTCAATTCGCCGACGTAACCTCGGCTCAACACGTTCAATAAGCTGCCCGCCACCTGCACCGGCGAACGCAGCTCATGCGTCACGATGCGCACAAACTCGGACTTGCTCCGGTCTAGATACTCCAGCATTTGATAGGCCTGAGCATTCTCAATGGCCACTGCTCCTTGGGCCGCGATGGCGCTCAGGAAGTCCACGTCATCCTCGAGAAAACAATGATCACGGATTCCGTAGGCGCGTAGGACACCAATCGGCCCTCGCTTTCCAACCAACGGTGCTATCAGGATACAGTGAATGCCCTCGGATGCTACCTTGTCAGGGTAGCGCAGGCGTGTCTCACAGCTCGTATCGGGGACGAGTACAGTCTTACCCGAGAGAACCTCCTGATCAATGGGAGCTCGGGCCACGTCAATAGGGTCTTTGTCCAGATAGTCCTCACTCAGGCCATAAGACCCTGCCACCGCCAGGTGACTGCCCGTCTTATCCAGTAGCCGAATGGCGGCCCCCTTGCACCCGAGCGCTTGCGTCGTCGCCTCGGCCAAACGATTCAACACCTCGGTGAGATCGAGAGTCGACGTCGTGGCCTGTACGCTCTCGTAGAGAGCGGCTAGCTCGTTCTCACGCCGGCGCAACCGCCGTGATATAGTCATCGAGAAGTAAACCATCACATACGAGGCACTGACAAAGAAAAATAGAATACCTGCAACATAGAGTGGGTCAGCGTACCGAGCGGGCGTAAACACCGGGACGTGACGCAGCACGCCGCTGTACTCCAGCAGGGCCACACCGCCAACGAGGATTGGGGCCAGGGCGACGTATAGGTACCCTCGGTCGTGAGGGAGCAGTAAAGAGGCTATGGTGATATGAAATAGAAAATACAAGATCGCAGGGCTCTCGATGCCGCCCGAGAAGTGGATCAGCAGCGCCATCGCAGCCCAATCGACACCGATCTGGAAGCGAACAAACCACTCGTAAACAGTGTTGGAGAAGGCAGCGGCATCGAGCCGGCCTACCCCCCACCGGAGAAGCGCATTGTACACGAGCAGCCCCAGACCTAGCAAGTACAGGGATGTCGTCGGGACATTGAGATCCAGGATAATGGCAGAGAACCAGGTAACCAGCAGCACGCCGCCCCCAGCAACCCAACGCATCTTGACAAGCCAGGAAAGGCTGTTGACCAACTCTTCCTGAGTAAGTGTGCTTCTGCTGCCTCGAAGCGGTGATCTGGAAGCCGATGTCACGACTGTGCTCCTCTGCCCCCAAAGCGTCAATGCTGGCTCTGATCAGTCTGATGACCCACCCAGCAACTCCTCGACCTTGTCCAGCAACTCCTCTGGCTCAGCCGACTTCTCCAAGAAGGCCTCTACGGGCAGGTAGTCCTCATCCGGTCCAAAACGCAACGGTGTGGTTGTGTGGATCGCCGTGAGCATCAGGATGGGAATATCTCGATAGTCAGCATACTCAGCCTCAGGCGCGGGATCGCGTAGTTTGAGGGAGACCTGGAACCCTTCTGTGGCGGTTTCCATCATCACGTCCAAGATGATGAGTTCGGGATCAAGCTCCTTGACACTTTCCAGCCCTTCAGCACCGCTGCTAGCGACGTGAACCTCATGACCTTCTGCCTCCAGCGGGATGCGGAGTGCCGTTATCACGTCGGGATCGTCGTCAATCATCAAGATTTTGGCCATACTTCTCTCCTACCAAGTTTCTGATTTAGTTCAGTCATCACGGCCGTTATCAGATCAGGCAACGCGGCCTTGACCTGGGGGCTCAGGGCGCTGTACCATTCAAGATTGGCCGGCTGCACGCCGAAGATGACGACCTCGTCGGGCAACACATCGAGCGCCTGGGCCAGCAACAGAGCATCGCGGAGGCCGGCGGCGTGGACGGACAGATGCCGATCGTCACCCAACAGGCGCGCCTCGTCCAACGTGAAACGGCGAAACTCACCCGGACTCTCGCCGACATCGGCGGCATCTACCAAGATCACTCGTTGCCGGCCCTCCATGAAGTTGACGAGCCCCAAACCGTGCGTCCCGCCGTCCACAACTTCCACGTCATCGGGGAGGTCGCGTGTTGCCAGCGCCTCAGCAACGCGCACCCCCACGCCATCGTCTCCGCGCAGCAAATTACCCAGCCCGATGACGAGCGTAGAAGGCAAGGCCTCCCCCTCGCCTCCTTCCATTACACGAAGTAACCGTTCAGCCATTGACATAGGAGCGCCGGTTGAGTAGCTTCGTAGCGCCAGCGGAGAAGCGTATCGAAACCCTTGTACTGAGCCTGTCGAAGTGAAGCGGGTCTTTACCGGAGCAATCCTGGTTTTCGAGAGCCGCTTGGCTTCGATACACCCTTCCGCCATGCTTCAGGGCACTCAGCCGGCGCTACCCCCTGAACGCTTACTACACGAATTCTACGTTGAGAAAGTGCGTCGAACAGGAGATACATGGGTCATAGGCGCGAACCAGCATCTCCATCATGTGAGTGATCTCTTCCTGGGGTCGGTCCAGAATCTGTGGCACCAGAGCGCGCATATCGGCCTCGATATTCCCGTAGTTTTGACCGGTCGGGATAATGCAGTTGGCGCCCTGGATGACGCCGTCATCATCGATCACATAATTGTGGAACAAGATCCCTCGCGGCACATCACAGGAACCGACACCTTCGCCACCCTTACCTTGAAATTCATATGGGGGTTCTTCCTCGATGCCACGATCCACCAACTCATCGATGATGCGGATGCTGTCCTCAACGCAGTGGACCATCTCAACGGCCTGAGCGCCACTGTTCAAGAAAGAGTTGGTGACCACGGGCTTCATGCCCAGCTCTTCGGCCGCCGCCTTAGCACGGGGGTGCAACTGGTCGTAGTTATTGTTGAAGCGCGCTAACGCCCCGACCATGTAGCTGTCGCGATTGTGCTTGGTGTGCTTGGCCGTCGAATGGGGCACTAAGTACTCGTTGGTCACGTTGCGATAGTCGGGCAGCTCGTAAGCGAAACCGTCCGTGGTGGCGATCCGGCCATCAATGAAGGCGTATTCTTCGTCCTTTTGAAGCGACACGTATTCCGTCTCACGCTCGAACTCGGGCCAGGGGAGCGTCGCCAAGAGCGAGATCGTCTCGTCCATATCCTCGCGCGCGGCCACCAAACGCTCTCGCACAGCCAACATCTCTTTGATCGTCGGCAGGTGCGTAAAGCCACCAACCGTCATGGCGATGGGGTGCGTGTGGCGCCCGGAGATCATGGCACACAAGTCGCCGGACAGTTTCTTGATGCGCAGCGCACGCTTGACCACGTCGGGATGGGAACTGGCCAGCGGCAACACGCTGCCCACACCGAAGAAGTCGGGGGCGACCAGCATGTAGACGTGCAGCACGTGGCTGTCGATGATCTCGCCGTGGAAGACCAGTTTGCGAAGCAGTTCGGTCTGTTCCGAGACTTCCACGCCCAGGGCATTCTCGGTCGCGCGCAGTGAGGCCGTGGCATGGCCCGTGGCACAAATGCCGCAAATGCGCGACGTGATGTGCGAGGCCTCGTAGTAGGGGCGTCCGCGCAACATCGCCTCGAAGAAGCGCGGCGCCTCGACAATTTGAAGTTCACACTGTTTCAGCTCGCCGTTCTGGACATCGACAACGATGTTGCCGTGTCCTTCAACTCGGGTCAAGTGGTGTACGTTAACATTCACATCTACTGTGCTCATGATCGTCTCCTATTCCTCCGCCGGGCTCGCAACGGCCTCTCCAATATGGGCCGGCTCGTAGGCGTTGAACATGGTCATCTTGGACATCAACTGCTCTACGGTGAGGCCGGCCTCCTCGAGAACGTCCATCATCGCATTCTCATTGGGGTTGGAAATCAACCCCCGACACCCCAGACAACCAACGCCGTAGGTGGGATAGATAGCGTCACAGCCGGCACGCGTGATCGGCCCCAAGCAGGTTCCGCCCGTTTCCAAAATGCAGACATTCTCCTTGAGCTTGCACTCGACACAGACCGGATAGTCGGGGACGCTGGGCTTCTTGCCAAGCAGCAGTTTCTTCACGACGTCCAGAAACTCGAAACGATCAATGGGGCAACCGGGGATGACCGCATCAACCTCGATCACGGCGCTGATGGGCCGCGCGGCGTAGGAATCATACTGCTCCCATTTATCACCGTACACGTACTCGCGCACATCTTGCAGAGAGGGCTGTACGTTCTTGATCGCGTTGACGCCGGCAATGTGCGCACACGCGCCCAAGGCAACCACGATATCGGCCTGCTCGCGGATCTCTCTGAGGCGCGCTTCGTCTTGCTCCCGCGTGCAGGAACCCTCGATGAAGGCAATCTGGTAATCCTCGCCCTTCTCGGTCATCGCCTCGCGGAACTGGACGATCTCGACCGCCTCGACGAGCTCCAGATGAGTCTGCAAGCTGTCGACGACGGTAAGCTGGCAGCCCTCACAGCAGGCAAAGTCAAAGAACGCAACTTTCGGTCTTCCATTTTCGGCCATTACAACGCCTCCTCCAAACCCTTGATCTGAGCATACGTAAAGACCGGTCCATCCTGACAGCAGTAGAATTGATCAATCTGGCAGTGACCGCACTTGCCGACACCACACTTCATCCGCCGCTCCAGCGACAGGTAGATCTGCGTCTCGGGAATCCCCTTGCTCTGCATCTCCATCAAAACGAACCGGTACATAATCGGCGGGCCGCAGGTAGCCGCTATGGTATTGCGCGGGTTGATCGCGATCTCGGGGAACAACGTGGTGATCACGCCCACATTCCCCGTCCAATCCTCATCGCCCCGGTCCACCGTCATGTGGAACTCAACGTCATCTCGCTCTTCCCACGCCTTCAAGTCTTCTTTGAACAGAATTTCACTGGGATGCTTGGTCCCATACAGCACAATCACGCGCCCGAAAGCGCCCCGCTCGTCCACGACTTGGTTGATGAGCGAGCGCAGTGGCGCCAGTCCTAGACCGCCGGCCGCGAAGAGCATGTCGCGTCCCCGCATCTTCTCGATGGGGAAGCCGTGGCCGAAGGGACCGCGCACGCCCACCACGTCACCTGGCTCCAAGCCGTGCAGTGCGTTGGTCAGGTCTCCCACCCGACGGACGCACAGTTCAAACGTACCGTTACTGCGACTGGGGGAAGAGCTCACAGAGATCGGCGCCTCGCCGATGCCGAAGAGCGAGACCTCGACGAACTGCCCAGGGTCGTTCCCCAAACTACGTCCACCGGGCAGTTGCAGTGTGAAGACCTTCTCCAGTTCCGTCATCTGTTCAATTTTGAGCAACTGCGCCATCTGCGGCAGATAGACAGATTCTTCTTGAGCAACGTCAACAACTGATTCTATCATTTTTCTATCTCCTCACGCCCTGACCTGGTGGAGCTCATTGAACACGTTGACCGGGGAGATGTCGACCGGGCAAGAGCGCGCACAGCGACCGCAACCGACACAGCCCAACGCGTCATATTTCTTTCTGAGGTAGCGCCCTTTGCGCATGAAGCGGTGGCGCAGTCGGGCGGCCTGGGATTCACGGAAGTTCTCACCGCCGGCCACCGTGGCGAACAGGTCCAACTGGCACGAGTCCCAGCGGCGCCGGCGCTCACCGTCCTGCAAGCTCAGATCAACCTCGTCGTAGACATCGAAGCAAAAGCAGGTGGGGCACACGATGGTGCACTGGCCGCAGGCCAGGCAAATCTCGGCCAACTCTTCCCACACCGGGCTCTCGTACGACTGGCTCATGAGGGCCGGCAGTTCATCGACTTCCGTCTCGAGTTTGTAGGGGAAGCGCGGCCACTTGGCGCCCAGCACCTTGTTAAGCTGCTGCATGTCAGCTTCGGCTGCCGGCCGGGCCTCGGCGAATCTTTCTAGCAGCGCCTTGCCCTCATCAGAACCTACGTCGACAGCGTAGGCCGCACCCAAGTCGGTCAAGTGCAAGTCGTAGCCATCATCCGCAGTGAGCGTCCCCATGCTCTTGCAGAAAGAGTGCTCCATGCAGGGTTCCAGGCACTCGACACTCACCACCATGGCTTGGCGCCGGCGGCGCGTGTAGTGAGCGTCCGGGTAGCCCTGTGTGAAGGCCTCGTCCAACACGCGCATCGCGTGCAGATCGCAGGTGTGGATACCCAAAATCACCGTCGGCTCCGCCTCAACGATGGGCTGTACTGTGGTTCCACCATTGCGGCGGAAGGTCATTAGACGTTCTTCAGGCGGCTGGAAGTACTTTTTCGGTGGTAAGATAGAGGTATTGTAGTCTAGTCGAAGATCAGCCGGATCTTCAACTTCATCGAATGCAAACTGGCTACCCTTAGCCAAAGGTCCAACCACCCGATAGTCGTCCATGAGTTTGGCGACAAAGGGAGCCATCGCTTGCTTGTCAATTACCCATAGGCTCATTCCGTCCTCCTTACAGAGTACGCATATCTTTTGTAAAGTAGGCATCATGCCACCGCTCGCAGCACCCCCACCCCTCGAAGGAAAAAATCAATGCGTACGGCACAATTACCTTGACAATGTCACATTCCGCTGCTGTGGCCGGTCGCCGCTTCGCTTACAGACCGCGCCACGGCGGTGTTAGTGTAGAACATTTGTCTAACGTGACATTGTCAAGTTACCCAGTAAAGTGTACTCTGAGAAAGTCCAAACGCGGTCCTAGACAGGTCCAATACGCGTCCAAGCCGGCAAGCGAGCGAGGGACATCTAAAAACCACTGTTCTCCTACTCCCCTCACCCCCTCATCTCTGTGCCTGTATCGAGGTTGAGGTGCAGCGAGCCGACGTGCAAACTGGCCACGCGATTCACATCGTCCGCCGGCGTGACCACCGTCATCTCCCTTGTGTTCATCTGTTCGATAACGCCTAGCGCTATCGCGAAGCCCTCGTCATCCTGAAACGCCAACAGCCGCTGCGGGCCGGCTTGCTCTAGATTGTACACGGGCCGACGGCTGTAGTCGATGCTGAGCGGACCGGCATTCTCGAAGTACCGGCGATACTTCTGTTGCCGGCGCTTCGTGCGCTCCTCGATGGTCTTGCGCTTCACGGCGCCGGCCCCACCCGCTGCGCGCGTTGCTGGAGCTGGTGAACGCCCACGAGGGCTGGGAGCATGTGGCCGCGTGGCGATGTGTTGCCCACGAAGAAGCCCGCATCCGGAGATGGCAGTTCAGTAGGATTCCTTCATAGAACCTTCATCGCAATTTAATCGATCAGACGGACGGGCGCCGTAGGAACATAGTACAATTCTTGTCAGTAGGCTCCTACAGGCTCCTACGTCTTAAGAGCCGAGGTGCTCGTTCAGGTGGTGGCCACCCTTGCGAAGGTAACGCCAACGGCTGCGGTCGGAGACCTTGCCGAACAATTGAGTTTGCCTTCTCCGTTGGGCGAAGGTCTCCGACCGAGCCCAAAGACAAAATTCTCCGTTGGGCGAAGGTCTCCGACCGAGCCCAAAGACCCAACGGCTGCGGTCGGAGACCTTGCCGAACATTTGAGTTCACTTACCTGATCCAAAAATCTTGCTTCTTGTGCAAGGATCTGATTGATAAGGTACTATGTTTGTACAAGCACTCACAAAGAAAGCTGGACTCGCGGTTCTGATACTCGCTGTCGCTTTGCTGGCCGGCACCAGCTCGCCGGCTCACGGCGACAGCCCCCCTATCCGCGTGCGCGTCGCAGCCAAATCAGCCAAAGAACAGCCGGCATACGTGCCCGGCCAGCTCATCGTCGAGTTCGCGCCGGCGTCCGGCCTGACGCTGCAAAGCCAGGTGTTAGACAGCTTCGGGCTGCACGCAGTCGAACGGCTAGGCCACACACCCTTTGTCCTGGTCGAGTTTGACGCTCAGCAGAAGCTGCCCGCGCTGACTCAACAGCTCCTCCAACACCCCGCCGTCACGTCTGCCGAACCGAACTACTACCGATACGCACATTTCGATCCGGACGACCCGCATTTCTCATACCAGTGGCACTTCCCGCTGATCCAGATGCAGCAAGCGTGGGACCACGCCACCGGCGCCGGCGCGACAGTAGCGGTGGTCGACACCGGCATCGCTTATGAGGATAATGGTGCGTATAAGCGGGCGCCCGATCTGGCCGGCGCCACCTTCGCGCCAGGCTACGACTTCATCAACGATGATTCACACCCCAATGATGACAACAGCCACGGCACACACGTGGCCGGCACCATCGCCCAGACGACGGACAACGGTGTGGGGGTCGCCGGCATCGCCTTCGATGCCCACATCATGCCCGTTAAAGTACTGGATAAGACCGGCACCGGATCGGCGTGGCAAGTCGCACAGGGCATTGAGTGGGCCGTTGACCATGGCGCCGATGTCATCAACTTGAGCCTGGGGAGTTCATCGGGGTCCAGCGCAGAAGCAGATGCCGTCCAGTATGCCTACGACCACGGCGTGACCGTCGTGGCGTCAGCCGGCAACGACGGTACCAGTTCTGTTGGCTATCCTGCGGCCTACGACGTCGTCATTGCCGTGGGCGCCGTTCGCTACGACGAAACCTTGGCTTCGTACTCGGACCATGGGCCAGCGCTAGATGTTGTAGCGCCCGGCGGGGATGTCTCAGTAGATCAGAACGGAGACGGATACGGTGACGGTGTTCTTCAACAAACCTTCGACCCGTCTACGCAGGACCCAAGCGACTTCGCTTACTACTTCTTCGAGGGAACGTCGATGGCATCGCCTCACGTGGCGGGCGCCGCAGCCCTCTTGATCGCCAAAGGTGTAGCGACGACCCCGGACGAAGTTCGATCTGCTCTGGAGTCTACGGCAAAGGATTTGGGGAGCTCAGGACGTGACGACACGTACGGTCACGGCCTGATCCAGGTCGCGGATGCGTTGGCTTGGAGCGGTGGTTCCCCCGTCACGCCATCTCCCACGCCCGACGGCCCGACACCTACAGCGACCGTCACGCTGGTTCCCACAATCACGCCGACGCCCGTGGACAGCTGGGAAGCCCGCGTGATGCAACTCATCAACAGTGAACGTGCAGCCGAAGGGGAGCCGGCTTTGACAATGGACAGCCGGCTAGTACAGGCCGCGCGCCGGCACAGCCAGGACATGGCGGACAACGATTTCTTCAGCCACACCGGCTCCGATGGGTCCAGCCCTTTCGGGCGTATTCAGGACGCCGGCTACAGCTTCACCTCGGCCGGCGAGACCATTGCCGGCGGCTACACCTCGCCGGCGGCGGCCGTCGAGGCCTGGATGAACAGCCCCCCCCACCACGACATCCTGCTCGGCAACTTCACCGAAGTGGGGGTCGGCTATGTGTACAAGGCAGACTCCACCTACCGCCAATACTGGACAGCCGACTTCGCTGTCCCCAGTGGTTACAATCCTACAGTCACGCCCACCTTGACCCCCACGGTTACAAGCACGCCCACAGCCACGCCGACGCTGACCCCTGCAGCCACAAGCACGCCCACAGCTACACCGACGGCAACAGTCCCGCCGGCCATCCCGCCCGACATCTGTGGTGACCTGGACGGTGACGGCGTAGTACAGGCCAGCGATCTGCAAATGGCCGCCAGCGATTGGGGGAGTGGCAGTGCAGAGTATGACCTGAACGGAGATCAAGTCGTCAACATCCGCGATCTCATGCTGGTCGCGACTCAATGGGGCACAGCGTGCACACGCAACTAGCGCCGTGTGCCGGCTCCAGAGAAGGCCGAGGCGGGTCGGGTATGCGTCACGATTGAACGTGTTTCCGATCTGCCTCGGCCCTCTCTGGGCCGTTCACGGCGACGCCAGGCGGCAAGGCTGTTTAGCCTTGCCGCCTGGTTAACTTGACATTGTTGAATTACCTGGCGTGTTGGGCGAAGGTAACCGTTCAGGAGGTATCAGGACTAGCATCCTGAGTAGGTCGAAACGAAGTGGAGACCATATCGAAGGGTGCGGGTTTGCGACGGTTCTTCTAACAAGCCGCACCCCCTTCGACTGGGCTCAGGACACCGCTCGGTCAGGAGATACTTCGGCTACGCTCAGCACAGGCTCTTCGGCAATCACCTAGTGGTGCTCGGCATAAATGAGCCACCAGTTATCTACCGAAATCACGACCAGCATCCCGAGTAGGCCGGAACGTAGTGGAGGCCATATCGAGGGGTGCGGGTTTGCGACGGTTCTTCTAACAAGCCGCACCCCCTTCGACTGGGCTCAGGACACCGCTCGGTCAGGAGATACTTCGGCTACGCTCAGCACAGGCTCTTCGGCAATCACCTAGTGGTGCT
>JAANWY010000362.1 GCA_018263655.1 Anaerolineales bacterium
TGCCTATACTTGAACCAATCACCCGCAACGGCCGACTGACTGCGCCAAAGCGATGTCCAGCTATTCGATCTAAGATACAGGACAGTTAGCCAGAGAGTGTGTACGCCGTAGCTTGCCAAGCCGATGAGACAGATGACGTAAAGTCCGACGACAATGGTCATGCTTGGCTATACCCCCGAGACTGTGTTATCATAACTGCGTTGTAACCACTCAGGCTACCGCGCTCGTAGTTGGGTCCCAATTATAGTAGCTGATCGTTTCGGCGTCAATATTGACTGATGCTACCAATCCGTTGCCAGGGCCCACCAGCGGCCCTGCGGATGACTCAAATACGATGAATGGAGAACGCTTCATCTTACCGCCTAGATGCAGGGGTAGTGGCAACCACCGTCGACTGGCCATCCACATTGGCAAATCGCCAATCAGGCAGTGCCTGAACAAGAATGGACCGGAAGGACAGGGACGGCCATCCCTATTTTCTGCCTTTCTCCATTGCAAGGCCGTAGCCGAGCGATCGTCTGAGCAGTTACGGAATCAGACTTACAGCATACATAACGGGTTTGCTGCTACACTTAACCGATCGGTGACTACCTTGACAATGTTAAATTCGGTTCAGAAACAGTCTTTTGCTCGCCGAAGGTCTCCTGACCGAGGCGAACGGGGCTCGGTCAGGAGACCTTCGCCCAGCACGCCAGGTAATTTAACATTGTCAAGCTACTCGTGCGCTTTGCACCCTCGCATGAGAAATGCGGAAAAAAGGGGTCGGTGGGGCGCGCGCCCCACCGACCCCTTTTTTCCGGTCTCTTCTTGTGTAGGTACGAAGCGCCTGAGTAGTCACTTTACCAGTAGCACCAGTAGTAAAAACATAATCCTGACGAGGGGGTGACGATGGAAAGCCAACGCGAGAATCGAGGTCCTACACCAGACCAAATCAAGAAAATGGCCATGTTCGAAGGTGTCCCAGCGGACGCCTGGGAGGAAGTGGCAGAAGACCTATATCCACGCCACTTCGCGGAAGGCGACCTGATCTTCGCCGAGGACTCTCTGGGAGAGGCGATGTACTTGATCGAGGCCGGCGAAGTACGCCTCGGCTCCGACGTCGGTCTCCAGCGCGAGACCCTGGCGATATTGGGCCCAGGAGAGCACTTCGGTGAGACGGGCCTCGTGGAAGACAGCCGGCACTACGCCTGGGCCCGCGCTCACACAGATGTAGATGCATGGGTGCTCTACAGGCCTGACTTCGAGCACCTTGTCGCCACACACCCTGCTATCTACGCTAATCTCAGCAAGTCAATCAACAGACGGTTATCCGAGGCAGATCGTGCTGTGGAGGAGAGCTCTGCAGTGCCAACTGCGTTTTCGGTGCAAGCGTTTCTGCGGAGAACCTGGCAGGCGAACGCCCCGGCCGGCTACCTCGTCCTGCTACGCATCCTGTTGGGCGCCCTCTTCATCACAACAGCTTTCGAGAACCTCCAGAAGGACCTCTACGGGGAGGGGTTCCAATCCTTCGTCGAGAGCTGGGCGGCCGGCAACCCCATCGGCCCCTATCGGTCCTTTCTGCAGAGCCTCGTAATCCCCAACTGGGAGGTTTTCGCGACGGTGCAGTTGATCCTAGAACCCACCGTCATGGGAGTTTTCTTGCTGATCGGCTTGTTCACCCCGCTCAGCGCACTCGTGGCTGCGCTCTTCATGGGTAATCTGTTTCTGGCCAGTCTGGGGAAAGAGTGGCCGTGGACCTACTTGGTCATCCTCGGCGTGCTGATTGCCCTAATGGCCAGCCGCGCCGGGCGCTACCTGGGCGTCGACCAGATGCTCGCCGAGCGGTTCCCCAACCCGCGGATCCCCTTATGGTAGGCCACCAACGATGCCTGAGGACATGCTAAATCACTGGAACCGGATTATGGACCGCCTCAACCAACGAATCGTCATGCACGGTCTCAGTTTGTTGCGGATTGCGTACGGCGCGTACTGGCTGTACGCTGCTTCATGGAAAGTCCCTCCCGATTTCGGTCAGGCCACAGACACGGGACTCTGGCATTGGATCAATCAGGGAGTTCAGCACCCCACTTTTTCCTGGTATCAGGGACTGTTGGAACAATTCATCATCCCCAACTTCAACAGCTTCGGGTATCTAGTTCTCTTTACAGAACTGCTCATCGGGCTCTCGGTATTCCTGGGGGCCTTCACACGGTTGGGGGCGCTTCTGGGCCTCGTCATGTCCTTGAACATCATGCTAACCGTGACAGACATACCTGGCGAGATGGTCTGGTTCTACGTCGTGTTGATAGGTCTGCATCTGCTGCTGGGTATCACGAGAAGCGGCCGCTTCTGGGGCATGGACGCACACATAGCCCCCAAGCTCGCCCGGGCCGCAGCCAACGGCAGCCCTGCGGCCGCATTCCTGATTCGATTGACCTGATAGCTGTGTGGTTCTTGTCACGAAGGCTTCAGGAAGCACCCGCTAGCGAACGGCCCACCCAACGCCTCCCAGGCGTAAGATTCGCACCGGAACCGAAATCATATCCCCTGGGTGACTACTCAGGCTACCACCCTCGCAGTTGAGAAATGCGGAAAAAAGGGGTCGGTGGGGGGCGGCCGCCCCCCACCGACCCCTTTTTTCCGGTCTCTTCTTGTGTAGGCACGAAGTGCTTGAGTAGTCACTGTTATATAATATAGCGTCAGTGAGTCGCCCGCAAACACCCAACCCGGTCAGGAGGTGGAGATGGAAAGACAACTTGAGCAACCAGCGCCGTCGCAACATAAACTCGAGGAGATGGCGATTCTCGAAGGACTACCCGCTGAAGTGCTGCAAGACATCGCAGAAAAGCTCTATCGCCGGCAGTTCTCCGCAAGCGAGTTGATCTACGCTGAGGACTCGCTCGGAGATGTGATGTACCTAATCGAAGATGGCGAAGTTCGCATTGGCTCCGATGTCGGGTTGGAACGTCAGGTGTTAGCGACGTTGGGCCCCGGCGAGCATTTCGGTGAGACGGCCCTCGTGGAAGACAGCCGGCACTACGCCTGGGCCCGCGCGTATACCGACGTCACAGTGTGGGCGCTTTTTAAGTCCGACTTTGACAGACTGGTCGCCGCATATCCCAGCATTTATGCCAATCTGAGTAAGTCAATCAATCGTCGACTCTCCGAAGCAGACCAAGTCGTCGAAGAGGACTTCGCCCCCACCCCCTTCTCATTACAAGAATTCATCAAAAAGAACTGGGAAGCGTATCCCCCCTCGGGTTACCTGGCTATGTTGCGCATTCTGCTAGGCGCCCTTTTCATCACGACGTCTTTCGAGAACCTCCAAAAAGGGCTGTACGGTCAAGGCTTCCAATCCTTCGTCGAGGGCTGGGCGGCCGGCAACCCCATCGGCCCCTACCGCGAGCTTTTGCAGAACGTCGTCATTCCCAACTGGGAAATCTTCGCCACAGTACAGTTGATCGTGGAGCCCGTTGTGATGGGCGCCTTCCTGATGATCGGCCTGTTCACGCCAGCCAGCGCCATGGTCGCCGCTTTTTTCATCGGCAATCTGTTCGTGGCCAGTCTTGGCAAAGAGTGGCCGTGGACGTATCTCGTTATTCTAGGCGTGTTGATCACGCTAATCGCCAGTCGCGCCGGCCGCTATTTCGGCATCGATCAGATGTTGGCCGAGCGATTCCCCAATCCCCGCATCCCGCTATGGTAGGCTGATCATAATGTCACAACAAATCGCCAGATATTGGCGCAAGTTCACGCAAGAACAAATGATCAATCGAGGCCTCGGACTTCTGCGTATCGTCTACGGCATCTACTGGATGTATCACGCCTCGTGGAAAGTGCCGCCCGACTTCGGCCAGATAGACAACACGGGCCTCTGGTTCTGGATCAGTCAAGGCGCCGAGTATCCGACCTTCGACTGGTATCACGCGTTTCTCGAAAGCTTCGTACTCCAAAATTTCACCCTGGTCGGCTACTTGGTGCTACTCGTCGAATCAACAATCGGACTGTCATTGTTCCTGGGAGTTTTCACACGTCTCGGCACCTTGCTGGGCGTGCTGGTATCCATTAACATCATGCTGACCGTCGCCAGTGTCCCGAGCGAAACGGTCTGGTTCTACATCGCCCTGATCGGCCTGCATCTGCTACTGGGTATCACACGCAGTGGACGGTTTTTCGGTACCGACAACCGCCTTGCGCAGCGGTTATCCAAACTCTCCGTCAACGGTAGTCCAGTCGCCGCCTTCCTCCTGCGCTTTACCTGATGAGAGATGCCCCATGAAAAATGTTGACAGATCAACGAAAATTGAAGATCAAAATAGCGCCGGCAACTGCCGTAGTCTCGCCGTGAGCATCCTGTTGCTGAGCCTGGCGGCCCTGGCCACGCTACCGCTCCTCACACCGACGCGGGACACCTCCGCTGCTCCGCTGCAGATTGTGAGCCAGGGCGTCGAATTGACGGGCGCCGGCGCCTGGCACGATGCCGGCATCCGTGGCGCCGGTGTCAAGATCGGCATCCTCGACGCCGGCTTCCAGGATTACGAGACGCGCATCGAGCAGAACGAATTGCCAGCCGACGTGATCACCCACACGCTGCGCACGCCCACGCAGGGTGGATTCAGTGGCGGCGGCAAGCACGGGACAGTGATGGCCGAAATCGCCTTTGACATGGCGCCCGACGCCCAATTCTGCCTCGTGAACACGTTACCCAGCGACGTCGATCAGTTCATACAAGCCGTAGACTGGCTGATGGAACAGGAGGTGGACGTCATCCTCTACAGCCGCAATTGGCTAATCGGAAGCAGCGGCGATGGCCGTGGCCCTCTCACCGCAAAGATTGATGAGACAGCGGATCAAGGAATTCTGTGGATCAACAGCGCCGGCGATGCAGCACGGCGCCACTGGCAAGGTGTGTGGGAAGACCTGGACGGCTGCCCCGAAGCAATCGATCCAGCGGGGACGGGCAGCTGTCTAAATTTCGCTCCCAATGATGACTGGAACGATATCGCAGCAGTGGACGCGGAACAACTTCTGGCTGTCGGGCTCACGTGGGCGGACCGCTGGGAGCAGAACGCCGAGGTGGACTACAATCTAGCGCTCTCCTTCCAAAAGCGATCAACGAGCTGGCTTTCCAGCAACGACCCAGGCGTCCTAAACTATCCTGTAGAATCTATCGTTGAGACAGTGCCCGATGCCGGCACCTACAACGTGGTCGTAAGCAGGCCGCCAGACGAGACACAAGCGCGCCAGATAGAGCTTTTCCTCGGATGGGACATTGATCTCGAATTCGAATATCAGGTCGCGGAAGGCAGCATCATGACACCGGCTGATGCTCAAGGAGCGCTCGTGGTCGGCGCCGTCCACTGGAGCAACGACCGGTTAGAGGCATTCAGCTCCCGCGGCCCGGCCAACGATGGACGCATCAAACCCGATCTTGTCGCTCCAGATGGCGTGGACACCGTCACCTACTGGCTCAGCGACGGGACGCCGTGCGACGCGGGGGGCAGTGGCGCCTGTGGGACTGGCCCGGCGGCAGCACACGCAGCCGGCGCCGCCGCGTTGGTCAAATCAGCGTTTCCAACCTACTCCGTTGCAGAAATCGCCGCCTTCCTACACAATCAAGCGCGCGATCTCGGGTCGACGGAGCCGGACAACGATTTCGGCTGGGGCCAGTTGCAGTTGGGGCCGGCGCCGGGGCAAGCCACCCCGACTGCCACGGATGTCCCGCCAACCATGACGCTGACGCCAACGGCGACGACACCTCCAGATGCCACCGCAACACCCACTTCCACCATATCGCCCTCTGTCACGCCGTCAAATACGCCTGAAGCCGAACCACTGGGTCACACGGTCTTCCTGCCCCTCATCCTCAAAGAGTGATCGCAGCGATTGGAGCCGGGGCCCGCGTGCCGTAAGATTCGCACCGGAACCGAAGTCATATTCCTCGCAAGTGAATATTTGCAGTGACTACTTTGACAATGTCACATTCGGCTCAGAAACAGTCCTTTGATCGCCGAAGGTGGGTGACGGTGCCACGCAACCGTGACCCGTCACACGCTGACCGAGGCGAAACGGGCCCTTCGTCAGGCTCAGGACGCCGCTCGGTCAGGAGACCTTCGCCCAACGTGGGGCGGTAATGTGACATTGTCAAGATAGTCACGATCAGCTTATTGCAAAAGTGCCACATCCGAAGTGTGTCTGTCTCCCGATGTGGAGGATGGAGGCCAGTTCAAGGTACGGAACGAGCGGTGGAAGGATGGACAGAAAAGTCTGTGTACCTATCCAACGTCCTGGCGCATCACGGGAGGCCCGATGGATGTCATGTTGGCGGACAGAGAGAGGTGCAGCTTGTTCCATAGCCGCCTGGAGACGCGACACTTCACCCTCACTCAGGCTGTCCCACACGTCATCGGGCGTGTTGTATTTGCCGGGTAGGAAAAGCGTCATCCGCGCGACTAGGGACGCAAGAATTCTCTGCAGGGTTGGTGCTCTGTCCGCGGATGCCTTCCTACGGCTGGAGGCACTCGCTTTATTCTCTCCATTGCCTGTTGCAGGAAGATCAAAGGCCGTAAGCCAAGCCACATGGTCGAACAAACGCTTTGATTTGACGTCGAAAGTCAGTCCATCCGCCCATTGGGCAGGGGTTGGGCGGTAATCCAGGTCTAGCCGGCCCTCCCGCACGACGGGTTCCCAACGGGGTCCGCGTGCGGCATAGACAGAATGAATGTCGAACTGGCCCCACAGGTTGTGCTTGCGGTGCCAGCGAGAGTCTGTGGTCGTTGCTGCTTCCTCCATGGCCGGCAAAATGAGTTCCAGAAAAAGCCCGTGGTCCGCACTCTCTCCCATAAGCTTGAGCTCCCACAGTATCAGCTCACCCTGACCGTAAGTCCGCTTGCCTGGATAGACGAACAACACAACTTCGATGGGCCACGATGCGTCCGGGATCGTCTTTGGCATTTTCCCACCTGCGCCCTGCTTCTTCCCCCATGGGGCCAGCGTTTTATTCCAGTGACGCGCTCTCGAAGTCGGTAGACGGTCGGCAACAATCGTGCCCAGAACTAAGGAGATTTCGGGAGATAAATCTCGAGGCAGCCAAACTAGCGGGCCGTTCACCTGCCACACGACTAAATAGCGGATGAGGTTAATCGGTCTGATAAAAGGCCACATAGTTGGTTAACTCGTACAACAACTGGATTCGCGCCTTGGGCCACTGCCGGATTCGCCACGTGTTCAACATATCCTTGGCTTCCTGGCTCAGATAGCCCAGGAACCGCCCCCAGTAGAACTGTTCCTCGCTGGGATTGTCCAAGTTCAGTAGTTCATGAAGTGCCCGTTGCGCTTCGGGGCGCAAGATCGTGCGAAATACCGCTGCCATCTCCAGCAGGCTCAAGAATTCAGAGACTTCAAAAGTAAGTAGCCCTTCCCGGTCGCGGGTGTGGGGTTTCAGGAGCTGATAAGGAGCAGAAAAGAACCGAACATGCAACCGGTCCATCGAAAAACGAGCTTCTTGATGAACAGCCCGGCCGAGGACATCTGCCATATCGACCCCTCCGCCGGTGGACGTAGTGGGGAGTACTTGAATCACACCCTTCAGCTCAGCACCGTGATACAAGAGAAGCTCTTGGAGCCATGGCTTTAGCGTGTACCGGCGCATCATCAGTAAAAAGTGGTTCTGACCGTGAACGTAGGCAGCCAAGATGTGACGATCGACTGCCTTGCCCACCTTTTTTGACACAGATGGGTGAAAACCTTCTCCAGTCTCAAGTTGCTTCGGCAACTGGTTCACCCATCCCCAAATCACGACGGACTGGTGTGATATTTTGCCCAGCCGGCTTGCTCTGGCCAGAATGGCCCGGCATGGCTCGCAGTAGGGGGCCGTCTTGCGATCGTGATAAGGATCGGGGGAGGTCTCTTGCTCTTCGGTCCGCGTGGAGCGCTGCACGGAAGCTATCTTGCGAGGGTAGGTCCAGCATCGCTGGCAGGGACCACCCAGGGCAGAGTGAGGGGGCCCGATCTCTTCTCCATTGAAGAGATCGGGCTTTTCCTCGAGATATTCCATAGTGGCCAGTAACTCGGCGCCGCTTCGACTCCGGCGCACCCAGTTAAAGCTGTTCGGCATGCAACACCCTTCGCAGTTCCGGATAATGGTCTACGACCGACGGGGTGATCCATTCGTCAACCTGGATGGGCAAGCGCCAGCTCTCTTCGGGCTGGCCGGCATATCGGCTCGCCCAGTCGATGAGGTGGCTATCCGGAAGAATGTGCAAGCGGAGGCTGCCAAAGCCGAGATAGCGGTTCTTGCCCATCTTGTGAGCAAGTTCTCGCTCCAGCGCCACACACCACATCAACCTTTGCAACTCTTCTTCCTCCAGGTTCCAAAAGCGAATGGTGAAGCGGGCGCGCGTGCCGGGCAAGATGGCTCTGAAGTAACTTGCCTGCACGGTATCTGGTTCAAAACCATCCAGGTGCTCGACACCGGGCGCCAGCGGCGCGTGCGGAAAGACCCGCCACTTCTTGTCAATGACCAATCGAGCAACGGAACCACCGGGCACCCGTTTCCATTGGCCGCCGGCGTACTGCCAGTTGCCGTAGGGGTAGGGTGCTTTGAACCAGGCCAGCTCAGGCTCG
The DNA here is from genome assembly GCA_018263655.1 of Anaerolineales bacterium. GTDB lineage: Bacteria > Chloroflexota > Anaerolineae > Epilineales > JAANWY01 > JAANWY01. Next base: position 8,605 of record JAANWY010000362.1, read on the forward strand.
TCGAACAAGCCAAAGCCGAATGAGACCCGTCCCATGATGGCCTGATTCGGGCCCTGTCCGACCCAACCGAACAAACTGTCCGCCGGGTTCAAGCGGCTGATGTCGGGAGATGGCTCGCCAGAATCGCTAGCAATGGTATAAGTGTGACGCAGCAACCCTTTGATGCTCCTGCTGGGAAGAGCATAAACTTTGGAGCCGGGGCGCATCGCTGCCTCAGGGGGAGCCATGGAGAAGAAATCCCAGCCGTTGACGGTGTCGCCATCCAGCGCGGCCCGCAGAGAAGGTTCGCCGCTTTCGCGCACATGAATGGGCGTCAAGACTTCGGCTCCCACGACCAGCTTTCCACAGTGACCGCCAAAGGACCGATGCGAGATGAAGCCGGCCCTGGCCCTCGGCGGCGTCTGAGGCACTTCAGTCTCCTCCGAAGCGAGCGGGGGGAGCGCTTGTAGGGCACCGGCGGCAACCTCCCCTTCCAGTTCCAGCCGGCGCCACATCCCGTCCTGAGTGAGAGCCTGCTCGCCGAACAATGTCTGGTTCACACCGGACGGGTCAGCAGTCAGCCAGTTGAGCTTGGTCACAGCGGCTTCGACCCAGCCGAAGCCACTGGTCTTTTCGCCGCCCAGGGGAATATCGCCACGCTGAAAATCCTGGATCAGATGGTTCAAGAGGGACAACGCTACCAGGTCATCTTCTGTAACATCCTGAATGTCTATCCGGAGTTGGAAGCTGAGCTGGCTGCCGTAGGCAAAGAGGTAGTCCCGTTTGGCGGCTTCTACCGGACGACCGGTTTTGGGGTCCATCTTGACCCCGTCCATCGAGCACCAGGCGCGTTCTGGATCGTACGGGTCTGTGAGGTACGCGTCGGAGAAGAAGGCCGCCCCCCGTTGCCCCTGAGTTCCAAAGAGACGATCCAAAACCTCGGCGGTCCGAGACGTTTCGCCCCATAGCGTTCTCAACACCTGCGAAGCTCGTTTCCTGAAGGCGCCCTTGATCGTGCTGCCCGGCACATAGATCTCCCACGTGCCTTCTTCCTGAGAAGATGGCGCCCACGACAGCATGCGCGTGAACACCGTATCGTAGGGTTTCCCGTACTTACGAGAGATCGTGCGGTTGGAGGGGCCGCCGGCCCGGAAGTCAACGTGGTGGGGCTGGGCCAACTCCTGGCGCGTGCGCTCGCGATAGCCCCGGAGGAAGACGACGAAGTTGCGGTCGTTGGTGATGCTCTTCCGCAGGTTGCGCGGGTGCACCATGTAGCGGAAACGCACACGCTGATGCTCATCGAGAAAGTTCTGCCACGCCGAGGCGCTGACGCCCTCGGGCGGCCGGCTGCGGTCACCCCACTGCTCCTCGGTGATCGTGCCTTCGAGCAGTAGCTCCTTGATCTGGAGATGCTCTTCGCGGCTGGCGATTTCTGCGTCGACCCAGGCGTCGCTTTGCAGCAGATCAACTTGCTGGTCCACCTGCTGGTAAAGCCGGGGCAGAATGGATTCACACGCCTGCGCGAGAAGCTCTGTCAGTGTGCCCTCGTCGTCGAGCTGAGCGGAGAGCTGGTCTTCCAGGTCTGGGTCCAATCCCAGGCTGCCGGTGATCTGGAGCCAGACGTCGTGGTCGAGCTGCTGCGTCTCCTGACTTTGACGTTGCATCACATTGAGGATGCGGTCCGCCATGTTAGCTTTCCTGCCCAGGGCTTCCACTAGAGCTGCCTCGGCGGCTTCCCGACTGGGGAAGGGCTGATCGCACAGCGGTCGAGCCGACTTTATGACTTTTTTGGAAAGCGGATATCGTTTCTTCTTGCCCAGGTTCAGCAGGGCCCCTTCGGGCAGGACCCAGACATCCTTTTCCGCGGTGGACTGCTCCTGCAACCAGACGGCAATGGTGCGAGGTAGGTACGTAGCCAGCTTCTGTTTCCAGTCCTCCGGACTGAGAATGGGGCCACCGATCACCATTTCCAACCGACTACGAATCGGGTCAGGGATGTCGCGTATTGACTGCACCAGCAGCCGGCCTTCAATGGCCACAAAAGAAGGGACATCGGGCTCTACCTTACCCCAAGGCCACCCCACCAGCACGGGGTTGGTAGCATCAAACGTCAACGTAATCCTCAGGTGATTGGCCGTGGCATCTAGACGAGGCGGCGTTTCAGGGGCTGAAAACGGGAGGTCCATTTCCAGGCGACATCGTCCTAACCCCTTGCTCTTGCCGGCGCCGAACCAGAAACGACCGGCTTCAAGTTCCTGAAGCAAGTAGTACAATCGAGCTTCATTCTCACCCTGCTGCAGGGTTGATTCATCTACATCCAACGCGATGTCGAACACGGAATGGCGGAACAGCGTTTCCATCTTGTAGTTCGCGTTGGCCTCGGCCGCCCATCGGTCCTCGTCCAGCTTGATCCCCATGCGCAAGTCAAAAAACTTGTCCCGAGGATAAGACTCATCCTGCAACTTGCAGTCAACGCTGGCGATGAGTCTCTCCGGCATTGGGGAATCATACAATCGCAGCCACAGCTCGTTCAGCAACCCGATGTTCCGGCCACGACGCGATTGACCGATGAAGGCATCCATCAGAGACTGGGCCGTGCCGGCCACTTCCCCGGCTAGGGAAACCAGCCGATGAGTGCCGTCTCCGTCCCGGGTGAAAAGCGTCTTCCGTGCATTCCCCCGGTAGATCGGGGACTCTGCGATAAGTTTGCCCTGTATTATCATAGCTATGCCTCCTATGACCGTCTACTGTTGACCGTCTCCCGTACTAAGCGTGGCCCAAGATGGCTCACGCACGCCTGGGCCGCTAAACACGGAATAGAGAAGTAACAATAAGTAGCTTATCATGCTGGACGCACATAGTCAAATCGCGCAGCCGTAGTGTCTTCTCAATATATGGGGGGACATGTAGGACGATTTGGTAAATCGTCGGGTCGAAATACCATTTCGACCTACATACATAGCCCCGAAATATTGAGATGATACCAGCCGTAGGTATCTTCACGCGGTGTAGGTCTACGGTGTAGGTCTACGGTGTAGGTCTACGGTGTAGGTCTACGGTGTAGGCCTACGGGCCGGCAGCTGCCCAGGTGCCTTCTGGCACCCCCTTTCCTCGACCACGGTTAGATCATGTGGTATCATGTAGGGGGCGTGAAACGTGGTGCGTGTCCCGTGTTGCGTAACATCGAAAAGAGAACGGACCACGCAACACGTACCCCAATCTCGAATCTCGCACAATCGAGCACGCCCGTTGTCACATTTTGCCGCTTGGCGGTGTTATATAAGTGAGATGTGTTGCAACACAAGGATCCGAACGTGACAACCAACACCTTAACTGGAGTCGCCTTGGAGTCTCAGCCCGAAGCCGATGAAGCCGATTTCGATACTCTGTTTTTGACGCACTATGACGGCATCTACCGGCTGCTGTTCCGCATCGTCGGATCGCGGGAGGAGGCCGAGGACCTGGCGCAGGAGACGTTCTTGCGCCTCTACCATCATCGGTTTCCGCCGGGACGAGAGCACAACGTTCGAGCGTGGCTGTATCGCGTAGCGACGAACTTGGCTTACAACGCGCTGCGCAGCCGGCAACGGCGTCAGCAACGTCAGGAGTCTGCCACACGCCACGGCGCCGCGATGAGCGGTTACGCCCCCGACCCGGCCGACGTTGCGGAGCGGCAGGACGAGCGTGCAACCGTCCGTCGTGTCTTGATGACGTTACAGCCACAGCGAGCGCAGTTACTCTTGCTGCGGCATGCCGGCTTGAGCTACCGCGAACTGGCCGCGGCGCTGAACGTCGCTCCCGGTTCCGTCGGCACGCTGCTGGCGCGCGCCAAGGCCGCCTTCGAGATCGCGTATCGGGACGAACTCTCAGGATCAGTGAGAGGAGAAAACGATGAAGTGTGACATCGGCCGGCTGCAAGCGTACCTGGACGGCGCTCTAGCAGCTGGGGAACGTGCGACTGTCGAAAAGCACTTGGTCGAGTGCGAGGGATGCCAGACCGACCTCGAAATGCTTCAGCAGCAAGAGAGCGTCGCAAATACCTGGCTTACGACCCTCGATCCAGAGCCGCACGAGACCCCAGACGCAACGGAAGCGTTGACGCGCTTCCGTACCGCCGTGCAGCCGGCACCAACGACGAAGTGGACAACCGTGAAAGAGAGATTCGAGATGATGAAACAGACTCTGTTGAACAGCCGCTGGCGGCCGGCCGTCATCGGGTTGGTGGCCCTGGCCGTCGTGCTTGTCGCGTTCAGTTTCGCGCCCGTCCGTCATGCTGCTGCCCAATTCTTGGGTGTCTTCCGCGTACAGAGCTTCGCCGTGATCCCCGTCGATCAGGCGCAGCTCGAGCGGCTGGAGAGCCTGGAAGACATGGTAGACAGCGGCATGCTGGGCGAGCCCACGTATTTGCGCGAGCCTGGCGAGGAACAGATCGTTGACGATGCTGCTGAGGCCTCAGAGCTGGCCGGCTTCCGTGTGCGCGAGCCGGCAGAACTGCCTGGCGAATTGGCGCTTAGCAAGTTCGCCGTCGAAACCGGGCCCGCCATGCTGTTCGAAGTCGATCCGGCCGTGGCGCAGATGGTGCTCGGCGCGGCCGGCGTCGAGGATGTGGCACTGCCCTTCGACGAGCCAGTTTCGGTCGAGGTCGACGTTCCATCTGTCGTCCTGCAGCAGTATACGCTGGGCGGCCGGCGACTGTCCGTCACTCAGATGCCGAGCCCGACGGTCACTCTTCCGCCAGGTGTCGATCCGGTCAGGCTCGGCGAGCTATTTCTGCAGTTCCTGGGGGTACCGGCCGAGGACGCACAACGCTTGGCGGCCACCATCGACTGGGGCAGCACGCTCGTCGTACCGATGCCGGCCGACGTGGGTCAGTTCCGCGAAGTCCAGGTGGGCGATGTCACTGGCCTGCTCCTGGAAGAGCAACGCCCCAATTCCGCCGGCTACCGGCAGCGGGTCGTGATGTGGCAGCGGGATGGGATCGTTTACGGTGTCGAGGGACGCAACATCGGCGCGTCGGACCTGCTGCTGGCGGCAAATTCGACGCAGAAACGAAGTTTGCTCTCTACGCTCGTCGAAGTTTGCTCTCTACGCTCGTCGAAGTTTGCTCTCTACGCTCGTCGAAGTTT
>JAANWY010000363.1 GCA_018263655.1 Anaerolineales bacterium
CTTGACAATGTTAAATTACCTGGCGTGCTGGGCGAAGGTCTCCTGACCGAGCCCCGTTCGCCTCGGTCAGGAGACCTTCGGCGAGCAAAAGGCTGTTTCTGAACCGAATTTAACATTGTCAAGCTACTCAGGCACTTCGAGGGCGGCAGCCTGAGTAGTTGCCTTCGTTGTAATTATAGACGGGCTAGCAAGTTGGCCAAAACTCATCAGTGTCCCGTATCCACATAAACCAGTGGCAGCTTAGCCGGCCCGTCCACATCATCTTGCCAGTACCACAGAAAGCGATCCTCGCGGTTCGAGGCGCCGGCCGGCCTTCCATCGCGGTCAATGGCGCGGATGCTGATGCCGCCGGCGTACGGGTCTTGCAGCGCCTCGAAGTCGTTCATCGCTTCGACACAGGCTTCCTCGACGCTCATCCCCATCTTCATGTAGACGATCACACTGCGCGCCGTCCCCAGGCAGATGGCCATTTCGCCGCGACCGGTGCACGCGGCTGCACCGTAGCGGTTATCAGCGTAGCCGCCGGCGCCAATGATGGGGGAGTCACCCAGCCGGCCGGGGTACTTCCACGCCCAGCCGCTGGTGCTGACTGCACTGGCGATATCTCCGTGGCGATCCAACGCCAGGAAGTTCACCGTCTCGCTGGCGAGTTCCGGGTCTACGGCCAGGCGGGCCAATTCTCGCATCTTCTCGCGGTAGCGTAGTTCGCCCCGGCGCTCCGCTGGGACTTCCGCTTCCAGCCGCTCGCGCCAGATGCGGTCCGCCTCCGGCGTGAGCAGATTTCGTTTCTCGAACCCCATCTCGGTCGCGAAGCGGGCAGCACCCTCGCCGACGATGAGGACGTGGGGCAACTCTTCCATAACCTTGCGGGCGACGGAGATGGCGTGCTCGTAGCCGCGCAGACTGCCAACGGCGCCGGCACGCAGCGTGCGTCCATCCATGAGGCTGGCGTCGAGTTCCACCTCTCCCAACAAGTTGGGCAGCCCGCTGAACCCAACAGTATGATCTTCCGGGTTGCTTTCGACGATGCGGGTGCCGGTTTCGACCGCGTCCAGGGCGGAACCGCCGTCATGCAGATCCTGCATAGCGGCCGGCAACCCGACATCGCCGTATTCACTGGTGACGATTATCATGCCGGTTCCCTCACCAGGACCATCGTCCGTGGAACTGTGGCAGATAGTCGGCGTGAATCGCCAGATAGTCTTCCAGGATAGCGCGGGCGCGGTCGATGTCGTCGATCATGGGATCGAACACCAGTGCCCGTAGGGCCAGTTCACGGTCGCCCCAGACGGCCGCATCCACGGCCAGCGACTGCACAGCCACTTCACGCCGGCACAACTCAGCCACGGACGCCGGCAGGTCTCCCAAGGCCAATCCCTGGACACCCATTCCGGTGATGACGGCCGGCAGTTCCACGGCTGCGCCATACGGCAGATTGGTGATGTGGCCATCGTTGGGCACGTTCACAGCTTCGACGTAGTTGTTCTCGGTGCCCTGGATGCCCTCGACAATCTCGGCAGCGCCTTCGCTCTTCACTTGCTTCAGTTGATCAACGGGGGCCTCGCCGACCACCATGGCTGCGGCGTGCCGGAATCCGTCTGCCCGACGCGCCTCCTGTTCGTGCCAGGCGTAGAGGTCGACGTCGTACTTTTCCCATGGCTTGGTCAGTGGATCGTGCATCCACGGCAGGTATTCCGCCAGGTGTTCATCGCCGGGTACTGGACAGACACCGAGGATGCGCAACATCTCCTGGGTCAGAGGCTGGAAACCCCGGTCGAAGGCCAGGAATCGTTCGACAAACAGGGGGTAGAGGTCCTCGCCGGTCCCTTTGTGGCGAATGTCCAGCATCCAGGTGAAGTGATTCAAGCCGGCTGCCTTGATGTCCAGGTGAAGATGGGCGCGCCGTGCCATCTCATGGCGAGCGGCAATAGCAGACGGTCGCGAGGTCATCTGCAGGTTGGGTGGCACCTCGATCCCCAGCTCGTCGGCCAGGACGGCGCCCACGATGATGTAGGCTACTTGAACCTGGTGACACAGTCCGACAACACGGATATCCGTGTAGCGGTCAACGGCGAGGCACAGGCGAGGCAGTGGGTTGCTGAAGTTGATCAGCCAAGCTTCGGGGCAGTAGCGCTCCATGTCGCGCGCGATGTCCAGCATCACCGGAATCGTACGCAGGGCGCGGGCAAAACCGCCGGGGCCGCCGTTCTCGCCGTAGGGCTGGCGCAGGTCGTGCCGAGTTGGAATTTCCCAGTCTAGCTTCCAGAGCTCTTCGCGCGGGCCGACTTCGATGGATAGAATGACGAATTCTGTGCCATCCAGCACCTGCGTACGATCAGTGGAGCTCTCGATGGTCATATCGGCGTTCCACTCGCGGTTGAGCCGGCGGGCGAGGGCCGTCATCGTCTCCAGCCCTTCGGCGTTGATGTCGACGAGGCACAGCGTGCTGCCCCTCAGTTTCTCGCTTCGTATGATGGTAGCCAGCGTGCCCAGCCCGAAACTGGCGCTGCCGGCACCGATCACGACAATCTTGGTGGGGTCCATGGTGATTCTGTTAGCTCCTTTGCGCGTCAGTGGTGCTCAGGATGTAGCCTCCAGGGGGTAAGAGCCTTACGGGTATTGCGCCGTCTGCAGGCGTTTCACATGCCGGCTGCGATTATATCAGATACCGTCAGTTGGGGCAACGTGCCTGGTGTTTACCCATAACTTGGATGTCAAGTTGTTTCACGTGCGAGCTGCGCGTACCTCGAACCCTTCGACAGACTCAGGACGTCGCGAGTTCGAGCGTCCAGGAGGCTGAAACTTGTTTCAGGTCTTAGGGGTTCAGCCTTGCCTCTACTTGACAGGTGACTTATGGGTAAACACCAGAACGTGCTTGTTGATTTCGGGCGCGTTTTGTGCTATGCTGATTGTGGTGGACACGATGCATCTCGTAGCGGGTAACGCGGGTCGGGGTACAGATTGTGCAACTTGGCCCTGACGTGGTACGTAGGAAGTATTGCACAACGTACGTACTCCGCACTTCGAATTGTGAGCGTACGAGACACACAATCACATGAGAAATCGGCCTTCACTGACAACACCTCAAGAGGGGAGAACACACTATGGAAAACGACACATCTACCTTCCGACAGGCCCTTGATGCTTTGCTACTCCGTGACAGCGCGTACCAATCGATGCGCGACAGCCCCAGCCCGCTCACGCGGGGTTTGATCCTTATCGTCAGCGTCGGCGTAGTCGTCGCTCTCGTCAGCATCGTTGGAGCACTCCTAACGTGGTTCACATCCCCCGACCTCGGTGCTATCCAGGAAGCTGTCCGGCAGGGTATGCGCGATATGCCTTGGTGGGACCAAATTCCGTCGGGCGAGCGGCAGGAGGTCGACGAGATAATTCGACAGCAGTTCAACATCGGCTGGCAAATCGCCCGGGTGTTCGCGCCGAGCGTCACCAACGCCGTCGTGAACGTGATCCTGAACCCCGTCACGCTGGTCATCGGGTGGTTGGTCTACGGCCTGCTGGCCTTTCTGGCGGCGCGCGTTTTAGGCGGCAGAGGCCGGCTAGATCAGACCTATGGCACGACGGCCCTGGCCGTCGCGCCCCGAATGCTCGGAGTGGTGCAGGTTGTCCCGTACGTGCAAACAGCCGGGTTGGGTATCTGGGCCCTTATCTGCAACTACCTGGCCATCAAAAACACGCATGACCTCAGCCCTTGGCGCGCTTTCTGGGCGACCGTCATCCCCTTCATCTTGCTAGTCCTATTCGTCATCGGGTTGGGCATTCTCGGTGGCTTCATTGCTGCCTTTGCCATCCAAGGAGGGTTATAGACATGGACCAACTGACACAGACGCTGCGCGGTGCATTGGTGCTGGAAGAGGATGCCTTTGTCCGTATGCGCGATGCCGAGGACAGCTTTGTCGGCGGGCTGATGACGATCGTCGTTATCAGTCTGGTTGTCGGCTTGGTGATCTCGTTAGTGAGCTTCGTCACTGCTGTTGGAGCCTCGCCGGCTCAAGAGATGGTAGAGGTCCAGCAGGGTATGCGACAGGCATTGGAGATGATGCGGGGTTTCGGCGCGTTCGGCGAGGGCCCCGAGGCCGAAGAGTTCTGGCGGATTTTCATAAATAATTTTGAGGCCGGCATTGCCATTGGAGAGCGGGTGACGGATGTTGTCGTGGATACGACGCCGGCCCCCAAGCCTGTCGTAGATATCTTCCAGGCGCTAGGGCAGTGGGTCTCATATCCCTTCGGCTGGGTCTCCACCTGGATGTTCTACGGTGTGCTGACACTGGTGTTTGCCAAACTGCTGGGGGGTGTGGCAACCATCCGCGAGATGCTGGCTACAACCTCTCTAGTGGCGGTCCCTCACCTGTTGGATGCTTTCGGCTTCATTCCATACGTCGGGTTCTTGGTTAGCGTGATTGCCTTCCTCTGGGGGCTGCTGGTCTACGTGAAAGGGACCGCGATTGCGAACCGCTTTGACACGGGGCGCGCATTCTTGGCCATCGTCGCTCCCTTCATCGTGCTGTTCGCGCTCATCATGCTGTTTGTGCTCTTCGTCTTGTTCTTGGTTCTTATCAGCAACTGAAGGAGAGGGGGCTTTGCCATGTTGAGGAACGTGGCTGATTTTGTTCGGGGGCTCGTGTTCGGGCTGGTCGTTGGGGGGTCGGCCGGCGTGCTGCTGGCGCCGGCGCCAGGCGATGAGACGCAGTCAGTGCTTGAGGAGCGGCTGGAGGCAGCGCGCCAGGCCTTTCACGAGGGGCGCGCTCAGGCAGAGAAAGACCTTGTCGACTACTTCGAGGAAACGAAGCAGCCGGCGTCCGGGGGTGGAACGACGACAGGGTGGTAGCGGTCAGAGGGAGGGGGATTCGTGATTGCCGGCTACTGAGCCAGCGCCACCATCGCTTCCCCACCCGCGTGCACTGGTTCCGGGATCCAGCGGCCGTCGAGTACTTTCCCCAGAAACTGACCCGTATATGAGTGGGGCCGCTGGGCCACAGCTTCCGGTGTGCCGGTGGTGACCACACGCCCGCCGGCTTCACCCCCCCCCGGACCCAGATCGATGATCCAGTCGGCGCTCTTAATCACGTCCAGGTTGTGTTCGATCACGATCACGGTGTTGCCGCCCTCGACCAGCCGGTGCAGCACGTTCAGCAGCTTTTTCACATCCTCGAAATGCAGGCCCGTCGTCGGCTCATCGAGAATGTAAAGCGTGTCACCGGTAGCGATCTTGCTCAGCTCCTTGGACAATTTCACACGCTGGGCTTCGCCACCGGACAGCGTCGGCGAAGGCTGGCCCAGCCGGATGTAGCCCAGGCCGACGTCGTAGAGGGTTTGCAGCTTGCGCTTGATGCGTGGGATGTTCTCGAAGAAATCTAGCGCTTCTGTCACCGTCATATCCAAGATGTCGGAAATGGTCTTGCCTTTGTAGCGGATTTGCAGCGTCTCGCGGTTGTAGCGGGCGCCTTTGCAGACTTCACATGGGATGTAGATATCGGGCAAGAAGTGCATCTCGATCTTGATGATCCCGCCGCCGCTGCATGCTTCGCAGCGCCCGCCCTTCACGTTGAATGAGAACCGGCCCTGCTTGTAGCCGCGCACCTTGGACTCGGGCAAGTCGGCGAACAACTGGCGAATTGGTGTGAACACGTTGGTGTAGGTTGCCGGGTTAGAACGCGGCGTCCGCCCGATGGGAGACTGGTCGATGTCGATGACTTTGTCCAGATATTGTGCACCCTCAACCTCTTTGTGGGCCCCTGGGCGCTCTTTCGAGCTATAGATGATCTGCGCCAGGCGTTTATAGAGCACTTCGATGATGAGGGTCGACTTCCCGGAGCCGGAGACACCGGTCACGCATGTGAATTCGCCCAACGGGAAGTCGACGTCGATTTCTTTCAGGTTGTGCTCGGCAGCACCACGCACCGTCAGCATCTGGCCGTTGCCGGCGCGCCGGCGCTCGGGAACCTCGATTTGACGTTCCCCGGTCAGATACTGGCCCGTGATCGACTCAGGCGTATCCATGACTTCCTCGAGTGGCCCGGATACGACGACTGCACCGCCGTGCTCGCCGGCGCCAGGTCCGAGATCCACCACCCAGTCGGCGGATCGGATTGTTTCTTCGTCATGTTCCACCACGAGGACCGTGTTACCGAGGTCCCGCAAATTGAGCAGCGTCCGGATGAGGCGCGCGTTGTCGCGTTGGTGCAGGCCGATGGATGGCTCGTCCAAGATGTAGAGCACGCCCATGAGCTGCGAACCGATCTGGGTCGCCAGACGAATGCGCTGGGCCTCACCGCCGGCCAACGTACGGGCCTGCCGGTCTAGCGTGAGATAATCCAGCCCTACGTTTACCAAGAATCCAAGCCGGGCGCCGATCTCCTTCAGTATCTGGTGGCCGATCATCAAGTCTCGCTCCGATAGACTGGCTTCGCCTACCGCCGCGCGTCCGTCACCGTCTGTCGTTGCCGAACCACCGCCGCGCAGCTGCTCGATCCACACCTTGGCTTCCGCGATGCTCATCTGGGAGATCTCGACGATGCTTTGCCCGCCAACGGTCACGGCTGCCGATTCTGGCTTGAGGCGCGCGCCGTTGCATGTCGGGCAGGCACGGGTCGTCATGTGCTCCTCAATGTTGGAGCGGACGTAGTCGGAATCGGTCTCGGTGTGGCGCCGTTGGAGGTTCGGGATGACGCCTTCGAACGACGTTTCGTAGCGCTGGCGCCGGCCATACTTGTTCTCATAGTCCAGCGTAACGCGCTCCCCCCCGCTGCCGTACAGGACAATCTGTCGGGCCTTGGGCGATAGGTCCTTCCAGGGTGTGTCTATTGAGAAGTCGTAGTGCTCTGCCACCCCCTTGAGCAATTGCATGTAGTAGCCTTCGCTATTGCTGCCCTTGCTCCACGGGGCGATGGCACCTTGCTTGATGCTCAAGTCTCCATTGGGGACAATTAGTTCGGGGTCGATCTCCATTCGCGAGCCGAGCCCCTGGCACGCCGGGCACGCCCCGTGCGGGCTGTTGAACGAGAAGGACCGGGGCTCAATTTCGGGCAGGCTGATGCCGCACTCCAGGCAAGCGAAGTGCTCGCTGAAAAGCACATCTTCGAGCTCTCCGGCGCCATTCACCAGGCTGACGATGAGGGTGCCGTCGCCCAATTCCAGAGCGGTCTCGACCGAGTCTGCGAGGCGCGCGCGATCTAGCCCTTGTCCGTTTTCGCCATGTCGCACGATGAGACGGTCGACGACGGCCTCGATGGTGTGCATCTTGTAGCGATCTAGCTCGATTGCCTCGTTGACGTCGTGGAGATCGCCGTTGACGCGGACACGGACGAAGCCGGCCTTTCGGACGTCATCGAACACTCGTTGGTGATGCCCCTTGCGATCCTTGATCAGGGGGGCCAGGATCATGATGCGGCTATCCTCGGGCAAGGACATCACATCGTCAACGATCTGCTCGGAACTCTGCTGAGCGATGATGCGGCCGCACTCGGGGCAGTGTGGCACACCGATGCGCGCGTAGAGCAGTCGCAGATAGTCATAAATCTCCGTCACGGTGCCGACTGTCGAGCGCGGATTGTGGCTTGCGCCCTTCTGGTCGATGGAAATAGCTGGGCTAAGCCCCTCGATCTGATCGACATCTGGCTTTTCCATCTGGCCCAGGAACTGCCGCGCGTAGGCCGAAAGGCTTTCGACGTAGCGCCGCTGACCCTCGGCATAGATTGTGTCAAATGCCAAGCTCGACTTTCCAGATCCCGAGATGCCGGTGACGACGACAAAGTGGTCACGCGGTATCTCAACATCGATGTTCTGCAGGTTGTGCTCTCTTGCTCCGCGTACAATCAGCTTGTCCTGTGCCATAGAATCCTTTGCCTCTTCTCGTGCTTTCCATTTCACCCTATTGCAACAATGCGACCAGCGAAATACAGCTCTTCATTATAGCACATATGGGCTACTCTAAGCAAACTCAGGTGGCCTTCTGGCAGCAATTCTAATTATGGCGGTCAGCATGCTGAGTAGTAAGCGTATCGAAGCGTGCTGGCCGCACAAGAAGCACACTTCGATACAGCTGACGCCTACTCAGCATGCTTCTTGTGCGACCAGCGCTAAAATTCGGACCATAATTAGAATTGCTGGCCTTCTGGCCTTTCGGCTGCCTCACGGCCCAACGTCTCGACTAGCCGGCAATCCGATCAACAGGATTTAGACCATACGCGAACCCAACTAGGACCCAATTAAGACCTTAAGATGCTATTATTTTATCCGGTAAAGTCAACTGTTCAAGGGCTTTGCTACTTTCCGCAAGGAGAGGACTCCTTTACCAGAGGGAGGGGATGGACCCCGGTCAGCACCCCCTGACCGGGGTCCACTTATTTGGCAGGACGAGTTTTCCTGATCCGCAGATTTCACTTCGCTGGCTTCTCAAGCTATAATTGGCACGAGTCTGGCAAAAAACTGTTGGACGTAGTAGCGACTTCAGTCGCTGAAAACGATTGAAACCGTTACTACCAATAGAGCTTGGTCACACCCAATTGACACGGACTTCGAGAGGCATGTTTGAAGGTGACGGCTATGGCGAAGACGCTGGCGGACGTCCTCGATGCGCAGACGCGGGAGGGGGAATTGTATGAACGCTTGGACGGCAACAAACTCCGGTGTCATGCATGTGGACATCGTTGTGTGATTTTCGAGGGGCATCGGGGTATCTGCCAGGTGCGTTTCAACGCGGAAGGTGCACTGCGTGTCCCCTGGGGCTACGTTGCCGGCCTCCAGAACGATCCAACGGAGAAAAAACCGTTCTTCCACGTTCTCCCCGGCTCAGATACCCTCACGTTTGGAATGTTGGGTTGTGATTATCATTGTAGTTACTGTCAGAATTGGTTGACGTCTCAGGCACTGCGCGACCCGAACGCCGGCACCCGCCCGCGCAGTGTCACGCCTGAAGAGATGATGTCCCTCGCGAAGCGCCACGGCGCGCGGATGGTTACGAGTTCCTACAACGAACCGCTCATCACTGCCGAGTGGGCCGTCGGCATCTTCAGGCTGGCGCGGGAGGCCGGCCTACGCACGGCTTTCGTTTCCAACGGCAATGCTACCCGCGAGGTCCTGGAGTATCTCCGTCCATGGACCGACTGTTTCAAGATCGATTTGAAGTCCATGGACGACAAGAATTACCGTCACCTGGGCGGTGTGCTGGACCATGTGCTACGCACCATCGAGATGGTGCACGAGATGGGGCTCTGGACTGAAATCGTGACCCTCGTCGTACCGGGTTGGAACGACTCCCTCGATGAGCTTCAAGCGGCCGCTGAGTTTATTGCCGGCGTTTCGCCCGACATCCCGTGGCATGTGACGGCGTTTCACAAAGACTACAAGATGCAGGACCCACCCAACACGTCGCTCGATACGCTTCTACATGCTGCCGAGATCGGTCGAGACGCCGGATTGAACTACGTGTACGCCGGCAACCTGCCCGGTGGGGTGGGGCGATGGGAGAACACTTATTGTCCGAACTGTGAAGCCCTCCTCGTTGAGCGCTACGGTTATATCGTTCAGCGTCAGCAGGTCACGCCGGATGGGCACTGCCCCAACTGTGGTCACCCGATAGCGGGTATCTGGTCCTAACCTGGTCGTAGAATGCGTATTGCCGCCCCTCGACCAGCTCAGAGCGGCACGCACCACCCTTCGACTGGCCCTTCGATGACCTCAGGACGTCGCTCAGGATGCCGCTCGGCCCGGTGCGTATTGTGTCGCCGTTACGTCTTGCTTGGGCTTATCATTGCTTGGGCTTTGGTCTTGGAATCTTGTAGCTTCTTCGCGGGATCGGCGGCGCCGGAGCCCCGCCCCACGTTGCCTTTGGCCACGCTGCCGGCCTCCCTTGGACAGCGTGACATCGCCGAGTTCTATCCGACCGAACTCGCCTCGGTTGGGACTGGGCGCCAGATATACGGCAAGCTGTGTGCGGAATGCCACGGTGAAGAAGGAGCGGGAGACGGTCCTCGTTCGCGGCAACTGGGCATCAATCCGAAAGATTTCGGCGATCACAATCTGCGAGACGACGTCCCGCCTTCTTGGTACTATCGTGCGATCACCAAAGGGGTGGTCGGGACGGCGATGTTGGGCTGGGAGAGTCAGCTCATCGAGCAACAGCGCTGGGATGTGACGTTCTTCACGTGGTCGCTGGCCAGCTCGGCTGAGAGCATTGCCAGGGGGCGTGAGCTGTACGCCGAAGAGTGTGCGGTGTGCCATGGATCGGATGGATTAGGGGGCGGGCCGGCAGCATCGCTGGCAGATCCTCGCTACCTGGCCGGCCGCAGCGGAGAGGAGCTCCTGGACGCCATCACCGGCAGGGTGACCAACGTCGACCATGATTGGTCGAGCGAGTTGACAAATGCCGAGCAACGGTCCATTATTAACTATCTGTGGACGTTCCTGTACGCTCCATAACCACCGAGCGTTGTGGGGAGGGAGCCTCGGGTCTACGCGCAGTACCATGAGGTCACTCACATAACGCTTATCGTAACTACTCAGGCTGTCACCCTTGTAGTTGAGAAATGCGGAAAAGATGGGGGTGTGGGGGGCGGCCGCCCCCCACACCCCCATCTTTTCCGGTCTCTTCTCGTGTAGGCACGAAGTGCCTGAGTAGTCACATTAATTATAGCTATACTCGCTGAGACTATGACAAAACGATCATTTCTAGGCTTG
>JAANWY010000364.1 GCA_018263655.1 Anaerolineales bacterium
CAGCCTGACGTTCCGCGCGTTCAAGTCACTTACAGTGTAAGGGGATTCCAGAATTTAAAACCTCCCAAGAACCGAGGGGTTCCTGAGGGAAATAGGCCGATTTTGGGAGGTTTATTTCCCTGGAAATCCCTAAGGTTGACTAGCCCCCCCACTTCAAGTATCATCTACGCCGTTATGCAAAAGAGCGCGACTTACAAAACCCGAACCGGCGCAATCAACACCGTGAGCGCATTGGTGCGATCCATGCGGCCGAAGCAGTGGCCGAAGAACGCGTTTGTGTTCGCTGCCATCGTCTTCGACGGCCAACTCTTCGAGGTTGCCCTGATCAGCCGCGTGGTTCTCGCCGCCATCATTTTCTGCCTCGTATCCGGTGTCGTGTACTTGATCAACGACTTAGTCGACATCGAAAAGGATCGGCAACATCCCAAGAAAAGGCACCGTCCGCTGGCAGCCGGCGCGCTCAGCCCCACGACAGCTACCGTTGCCGCTATCGCCATCATCAGCGGCAGCCTACCCCTCTCGTTCCTGCTGAGCACCGCGTTCGGAGCCGTCGTGACAGGTTATTTTGTCTTGCAAGTCGCCTATTCCTTCATACTCAAGAATCGGGTCATTATCGACGTCCTCAGCGTCGCCGCCGGCTTCGTCCTGCGCGCCGTCGCGGGCGCCGTCGTCATCCGTGTCACAATCTCACCCTGGCTGTACGTGTGCACGACGCTGCTCGCGCTTCTCATCAGCTTCAGCCGGCGCCGGCACGAGCTTGCCCTATTAGCCAGCGAAGCCAGCAACCACCGCGCCAGTCTAGACGACTACAGCATTCAGCTCTTGGACCACATGACCAGCATCGTGGCATCAACCACCATCATTGCCTATTCGCTGTACACCTTCCTGGCGCCCAATGTGCCGGCCAACCACGCCATGATGCTGACCATCCCCTTCGTCCTGTATGGCATCTTCCGATTTCTCTACCTGATCCACATCCAAAACCAGGGCGGGAGCCCGGAAGACATGCTCTTGAAAGACAAACCCCTGCTCATCAACTTCACTCTTTGGGGCCTGACCGTCATCGCCATCCTGTATTTTCTATAGTACTTGCTCGTACACCGCCATCGTCTCACGCGCCGCCCGTTTCCACGAGAACTTGGCCGCTTGTCTCAGGCCGGCCGCCCTCATCTCCACGCGCAGCCCTTCATCACCCAACACACGTCTCAGCGCCTCCGTCATGTCGTCAACACTCGCCGGCGTGAAGTACTGAGCCGCCTCGCCACCGACTTCAGGCAAGCTGGAGGCGCCGCTGCTGACTACGGGCGTACCGCACGCCATCGCCTCCAGTACCGGCAGGCCAAACCCTTCGTAAACGGACGCCATGACCAACACCGTAGCTGCGCTGTAAATCGCCGGCAGGTCGGCGTCGAGCACATAGCCGGGGAAATGGACAACATCTTCCAATCCCAACATCTCAATCTGCCGGAAGAAGTCATCGTACAGCCAACCGGCCGCACCCACCAGCACCAAATGCAAACCGGCGTCATCCTTCCTCAGCCGGGCCAGAGCCTCCAGCAGCCGCGACAGATTCTTGCGCGGCTCGATGGTGCCCACAGTCAGCAGGAACCGGGCCGGCAATTCGTATTCACGACGCACGAGACCCACAGTGGGGACAGTGGCCGGCTCGAAATGTGAGGCGGCCGCTTCGTACACGACAGTGATTTTCTCCTCGGGCGTCCCGTAGTGATGGACGAGATCGCGCTTACTCGATTCCGAGATCGTGATAACAGCATCGGCACGGCGCACGAACAACGGCATCGCGGCATTTAGGAACCAGTAATTGAGACGCTTGTGATGTTGCGGGAAGAGCTTGAAGATGAGATCGTGCACGGTGAGAACGGTGGGGGTTTGACGCAGCGGCATCAGCAGGTGCTCGGTAGCGTGGTACAACTCAGCGTCAGGGAGCAGGCGGTCGAAGCCGATGCCGGCAAGCTGACCCACCCCCACCGTTATGCGCCACGGCTTGTAGCCGAGGGGCAAAGACCGATGGGGGAGACGATCGAGGCCAATCAGTTCCGGAGCGTCGCGCGAACGGTTGTAGAACAATGCAAGACGCTCGGGATCCTCCTTCGCCTGAGCACGCACCAAGCTCTCAGCGTATCGCCCCAAGCCGGCGCGGCCGTGCACCGCGGCCGAAACGTCAACGTAAGTATACACGCTCTACAACTTACCTCCCACTGACTAGTACACCTCGGCAGAAATCCTTCACCAGTTAGATAAGGAATGAGAATTAAATAACTTACCCATTTGACCGATACCGTATAGCTTCAAATGCACAAGTTATTTAATCACGGTTCCTAAAGACAGCATCCCTTCGACAAGCTCAGGACGTCGCCTGAGTAGCGAAGCGTATCGAAGCGACGTCCTGAGCTTGACGAAGGGGGTGCGGCTCGAACCTAAGTGCCGTACTATCCTGAACCCGCACCCTTCGATACGGCCTCCACTGCGTTCCGGCCTACCCCTCGTCAAGCTCGGGACGTCGCTCGGGATGCTGGTCGTGATTTCGATGAGCAACTGGGGACTGATTTGTGCCGAGCACTGACTACGCTCGGCCATAGACCTCAGCCAACACTGCGAGACGCCTCGCGACCTCGTCGGTGAGCCTATCGGGCGTGTAGCGCCACGTCCAATTGCCGCCGGCACGACTCGGGAAGTTCATGCGGGCCTCAGTACCCAGCCCGAATACGTCCTGCAACGGGACAACCGCCATGTTGGCCACCGAACCGAAAGCTAACCGAATCATGTCCCAGTGGATCTCGTCGCCGGTCGTCCCCAGATACTTCAAGGTGAACTCTCGTTCGCCCTCGGGTGCGCTCTCAAACCAGCCACGCGTCGTATCGTTATCGTGAGTGCCGGTGTACACAACGTAGTTTCGTTCATATCTGTGGGGCAGGTAATCACTCCCGTTGTCGCCGTTGAAGGCAAATTGCAGGATCTTCATGCCAGGGAAGCCGAACGACTTACGCAACGCCTCGACCTCGGGCGTGATGACGCCCAAATCCTCGGCGATGATGGGCGGTTTGCCAAATTCCTCTTCGATCACGTGAAAGAAATCGGCTCCAGGCCCCTCGACCCACTGGCCGTTGATGGCCGTCTCTTCGCTGGCCGGCACTTCCCAATAAGCCTCGAATCCCCGAAAATGATCGACCCGTACGATATCAACCTGCCTGAAAGTTGCCCTGAACCGCTCGATCCACCAAGCATAGCCATTGTCCGCCATTCGCTCCCAGCGGTAGATGGGGTTACCCCATAGCTGGCCAGTCTCGCTGAAATAGTCCGGCGGCACGCCGGCGACCACCGTCGGACTGCCGGCCTCATCGAGGTAGAAGAGGTCGGGATTGGCCCAGACATCGGCGCTATCGTAAGCGACAAAGATCGGGAGATCACCAACGATTTGTATTCCGTGCTGGTTGGCGTAGCGCTTGACGGCCGACCACTGGCGTAAGAACTGGAATTGCAGGTACTTGTGGACCCGTACGTCGCCTTCGAGTTCTTGGTGCCAACACTCAATGGCTGCCGGCTCCCGGGTGGCGATATCCTTGTCCCACTCATCCCACGCCCTACCACCGTGGTGATCCTTCAGAGCCATAAATAAAGCATAGTCGTCCAGCCAATGGGTGTTGGTCTCGCGAAACTGTGCAAACTCCCCCTGCTGGGCGCGTGATGCCGTCGCCTCGAACTGCTCGAACGACCGCTGCAGGATCGAACGCTTGAACTCGATCACCGGGCCATAGTCCACGCGATCTGTCGAGAACTGTGGCCCATCTTCCACATCCGCCGGCGACAACGCCCCTTCCTTGACCAGCTCATCGAGGCTGATCAGCAGGTGATTGCCGGCAAAGGCCGAAAACGACTGGTACGGGGAGTCGCCATAACCTGTCGGTCCCAGGGGGAGAACCTGCCACACCCTCTGCTTGCTCGCGGCCAAGAAATCCACGAATTCGTAGGCCGGCGCCCCCAACTCACAAATACCGAATCGGCAGGGCATAGACGTAGGATGGAGTAAAATACCGCTGGATCGCTTGAACATAATCTTACTGGACCTCTCAGGTTCGATCACGGCAATCGTTCAGGTAGTGGGGACCGTTCGTAGTCAGGCACGCAGCGTCAGCGGAGTGCCGTCGGCTCCAACGCCACTCCACTGCGTTCCGTGGCTTACTACGAACAGCTTCCACAGCCAAAATCAGAATTTCTATAGGACGCCTCACCTTGTACTTTGATCGCCGAAGGTCTCCTGACCGAGGCGAAATCTAACAATGTCAAGTTAGAGTATCTTCTCAATATATGGGGGAACATGTACGACGATTTGGTAAATCGTCGGGTCGAAATACCATTTCGACCTACATAGCCCCGAAATATTGAGATGATACGTCAAGTTAGAATTTCTATAGGACGCCTCAACTTGTAGAGGGTAGAGCGTAAGCGTTCAGCTACCCTTGCGAAGGTTAGGAAGAACCTTGGCAAGAGGCCGATTTTCGACTGGCGAGGGGCACCTCAACCCGAAAGCGATTGGCAAACCTTCGCAAGGGTCCCCACTACCTGAACAGTTACGTCAGAGCGTCCAATACCCTCACTTCAGCAGTAACACGTCGTGATACAGCTCAAGAACCTCATCGGTGATGTTCGACCAGGCATACTTTTTCGCGACCTCGGCGCCGCGCCGGCTCAGCTTGTCGCGTAACTCGGCATTCTGCAAAAGCAGAAGCATCTTGTCCGCCCAAGCGTCGACACCCTGATCTGGAACCAGGAAGCCCGTCTCGCCATCCTGCACGATAAAGGAAAGTCCACCCACATCGGAGGCGATGACGGGTGCCCGACAGGCTGTCGCCTCCAACGCCACCATGCCGAAAGACTCGTAGTGCGATGGCACCGTCACCATCTCGGCCGCCGAGTAATAGTAGGGTAGTTCGGTCTGATCGCGGGAACCGAGGAACATCACCACATCGGTGATACCGAGTTCTTCGCGCAGTTTGTCGAGCCGGCGCATCTCGCCGTCCATGCTCTCGGGGTCTGCATCCCCGCCGATAATGCACACACACAAGTGGCCGCGAAGCGAAGGATCGCGCTCGACGACTTGGGCCATCGCTCGAATCAAAGTGTCCAACCCCTTCAGTGCCTCGATGCGCCCCACGAAAAGAATCATCCGGTGTTCAGCCGGCAACCCGAGGTGCGCCTTCGCCTCGGCCGGCGAGATGGGTCGAAACAGGTCAAGGTCGACCCCTGGCGGAATGATGGAGATTTTGTCCGGATCAGCGCCGTAGAGCGTGAGCAAATGCTCCCGTTCCAAAGGCGTCGCTGCCACTAACCGATCAGCAAACGCCACAATTTCGGTTTCGACCTTCACCCGCTGCAGTGGTTCTTGCTCCGTCGCCGGCTGCGCCACCAGATTCTTGAGATGCCCCAGCGTGTGGAACATATTCACAACCGGCACGCCCGGCCAGTCCGACTTCAGCATCCACGCTACCCGGCCAGAGATCCAGTAGTGACTGTGAATGAGATCGTACTTGACCTCTTCCTGCTCCACAAAACGGCGGACNCCATCCACGAAGGATGGCAAGTCCTGCCAGATTACGCCCTTCGACACCGGCGCCTCCGGCCCCGAGACAACGTGTACCACTCGTACATTGGGCCCGAGGTCGACATCATCGATGTGCGGCACACTTGGGTCTTCAGAGCGAGTGAAGCAGTCAACCTGCACCCCGCGCCGGCCCAGTTCGCGGCTCAACTCTCGTACATAAACGTTCATGCCGCCCGTTTTTTTGCCGCCCAAGGCAGCCAATGGACACGTGTGCACGCTCAACATTGCAATACGCATCGGGTGTCACTTCTCCACCGTCAGACGGTACACCCTGGTGTCCTGCCCGCCGAACCGATATTTGTAACCCTCGTCGCCCTGGAGGAAATCAAAGCGACGCTTGTCGCGCTCAATGGCGCTCTCGACGTGCAACGCTGTTAAGACCCACCCTGGGCTGAGCGAAGCGTAGTACCCCTCTGCCTCGTAGCCCGAGTTGTAGAGCAAAATCTCACCCTCGTAGTCAAAACTCAGCGTAGCGGCAACGGGAATACCGTCGAATTGCAGGAGAACCAGTTCCAGCCAATCGCGCTCAGCGAGCACGCCGGCCATGGCGCGGAAGAAGCCCTGCATCTGGGCATCCATGAACTCGGCCTTCTCGGGTTGGCTTTTCTTGTGCAGATCGAAAAAGGTACTCAGGTGCTCATCCACCTCCTCGGGGGAGCGCAGCAGTTGCCAGTCCACGCGCGCCGTGCGGCCGGCCTTACGCATCTTACGGCGGATCTCACGCCGATCCTTGCCATCGAGCATGGACAGGTATTCTTCCCAGGAAGCCGGCAACTCGACAATCGGGCACACGTCCTCCACCTCCAGAGTGACCGCGTAACCGCGCTCTTCAGCCAGTTCGGCCAACATCGTCCGAGTCGGGGACGACTCGGGTATGTTACACAAACTAAGCACGTCCCACGCGATCTCACCGCCGGCGAGGACATCCATCACCCGCCCGCAGACCAGATCAACAGCATCGCGATCCACGATCACGTCCAGGTAATCAGACACCTCGAAACAACCGACGAAGCGCACGACCTGCCGGCCGGCGCCATCCAATTCCCTAAACAGTGGCGCAATCCCAACCAAGGCATCATCGTCATCCCACACGGCAACAGCGAACAAATCCCCACGACCAAGGTGTTCCCACCAAGTTGTCTGCCACTCGTGTGTCAGGAAAATGGTGTGCGTCACGCTGCCTCTCACCAGCTCGTTCCACTCTTCCTGGAACCTCTCAAACGCGTCTGTACCAACCAACAGTTCAACCGACATTCACATCTCCCTCGGGCACTCTCGACCTTCACAACGTCAGACACCCAACAAGCTGAATTATACCGTCCTAGACTGAGGCCGGCAAACCACCTGTCACAACGATGGGCAAGGTCTTCTGACCACAATGATGGGCGAGGTCTCCCAAGCCGCCCCCTTTCCGCCATCGGTCGGGAGACCTCGGCGAGCGTCAATTAGGGAGACCTCGGCGAGCGTCAATTAGGGAGACCTCGGCGAGCGTCAATTAGGGAGACCTCGGCGGCCATCAATTGAGGGTGCATCCCACATTTGTTAATGACGCAATCATCATCTGAACTCCCGTATCAGTATGAGTCACCATCTCGAACCCTTCGACAGGCTCAGGACGTCGCAAGTTCGAGCGTCCGGACGCCGCAACTTGTTGCGGGCTGAGAGCGTCGGCCACCGGCTTTACAAACTCGGGATGCACACGTCAATTGGCGAGATGGCGCCGAACGTGTTACAATATCGTACATGGAACTTCGTCGCCAGACGGCCGTCATCGGCG
>JAANWY010000365.1 GCA_018263655.1 Anaerolineales bacterium
TATTTCGGGGCTATGTAGGTCGAAATGGTATTTCGACCCGACGATTTACCAAATCGTCCTACATGTCCCCCCATATATTGAGATGACACCGGCAAAGCCTGTCCCGCGTTCATCGTATAGGTCCACACCGCATCCAGGTTTCGACCCTGCGGCAAAGGTATCATCTCAATATTTCGGGGCTATGTAGGTCGAAATGGTATTTCGACCCGACGATTTACCAAATCGTCCTACATGTCCCCCCATATATTGAGATGACACCGGCAAAGCCTGTCCCGCGTTCATCGAAGGGCTCAGGACAGCGCGTGCGGGAACGGATCGGTGGCATGGGGCATGCTAAGCGCGTTCATAAAATGCTGCTGGAACTCGTCCGCCATCGGTATCTGGATGTGCTCGATCCACCGGGCTACCTGAGCAATCTCGCGTCGTTTGGCTTTGTTGAGAAGCGCAATGCGGGCGCCGTCCCCCGCCGCGTTACCCACAGCGTAGACTTGCGCCGGCTCACAGTCGGGGAACATGCCCAGGATCATGGCCCGTTGCTTGTCTATGTAGCTGCCAAAGGCTCCGGCCAGGACAACCTTGTCAATCTTCGTTACGCCCAGATTTTGCATGAGTATGTGAGTGCCGGCATAGAGAGCGGCCTTCGCCAGTTGCACTGCCCGCACATCGGCGATTGTGACCACAATATCGCGCCCGATCGCCGTCCGATCGGCGCGGGCTATCACGAAGGCCGGCAAGTCGTTGAAAGTCGCCAGTCGCTCGTGATCGAGATCAGGGTTGAACGCTCCGGAGGGCAGCAGCACGCCGGCGCGGAACATCTCGGCGACAGCATCGATGATGCCCGAACCGCAAATGCCGCGCGCCAGAGCCGGCTCCGGTTCGCGCCTACGCCGGCGTGCTCTGGGTGGTGTTCCACCTACGCCGTCGAGGGAAGGGGGTTGTCCAACTGCGGGATCGGCCCAAGCGTCACTCCAACCCGCGCGCCCAATTGCCCGGAAGCGTGTTGCCAGTGTTTGCGGATCGATGCGTACTCGTTCGATGGCGCCTTCGGCAGCCCGCATGCCAAACGTGATCTGCGCACCTTCGAAGGCCGGTCCGGTGGGGCTGGAGGCCGACAGCAGTCTGTCTCGCGATCCCAGCAGAATCTCGCCGTTGGTACCCACATCGATGATCAGCATGATTTCATCTTGTGCGTGGGGGGCTTCGGCAACCACGACGCCCATGTTGTCTGCCCCGACGTAGCCGGCCTTGACCGGTAGAACGTGGACGTTGGCTGCTGGGTTGACGAGTAACCCCAGGTCGCGCGCCTTGATGTCCATCGGGTTGGCCAAGCAGATGGGGAAAGGCGAACCACCCAGGTAACCCGGATCGATATTAAGCGCCAAGTGATGCATCACCGTGTTGCCCACCAGGGTGATTTCAGCAATGTCGGCCGGCTCCAATCCCACGCGGGCGGTGGCAGCCTCGGCCAGCTCGTTGAGGGCGCCCACAACGGCCTCGTTGAGCTTAGCAAGGCCTTGCTCGTGTTCCGTCACGTAACTGATGCGTGACATGATGTCTTCGCCATAGGCGATCTGGGGATTCATGGTGGCTTCAGTGGCCAGCACCTCGCCGGTGGACAGGTCACACAAGTAGGCGGCCACGGTCGTCGTACCAATGTCCACTGCCAGCCCAATGGCTTTATCATGGAATCCGGGCTGCACCCGGATGATCTCCCGGTCGTCCCACACGGTCACAGTGACACCCCAACCCTCTTCACGCAGCACACGTTGGAGGTCGGGCAGCACACGGTAATCAACCGCGAGTTTCTCCAGGCCGAAGCGTTGGTACAACTGCTGGGTGAGCCGTTCCGAATCGCCGAGGCCTTCATCAGCGAACGTGGGCTTTGGCACATCGATGTAGTAGAGGCGGATTGCCGGATCCAGCGCGATGGCGCGTTCGGTGGCCGACTTGCGTACAATTTGTTTGGCGGTCCGGCTGGGTTCGGGGATGAAGATGGCCAAGTCGCCAAGTACGGTCGCGGCACAGGCTAAGCGCTCATTCGGGGCAAAATCGTGATTCTTCAGCGCGGTCTTCTCGCGCTCGCTGGGCGGCGAAGCGTGCGCCAGGTTGGAGGTAACGTCCTCTCGACCGAGTTTTCCCTCTTCGATACGCACGCGGCATTTGCCACAGGTCTGCACGCCGGCACAGAGGCTCTCGATGCCGACGCCCAGTTGTCGGGCGACCTCCAAGATGGTTGTTCCTTCTAGCGCCCACCCGTGGCGTCCAGCCGGCTGAAAGTTTATCAAGTGATGAGCAGGTGGCCGGCCTCGCTTCTGCTGAAGTGTGGGTTCAGATGCAGGGGGTTGAGGATGGTCAGGTCTTCGGGCTTTTTCCGGGATGGGAGATGATGCCATATAGCACAGATGACTTTCCGCCCAGTTGGCGACGTCCATCACCAACTGGTAGTTATCAATCGTATGTGCACGTGGGGATCAGTGAGCCCCGGATAGACGATTTGACTTCGCGCGCCAACACAGTCGCCGACCTGGCCCATGATACCAAATGGAGTGGGGTTTGTCAAGCACGAAATGCTCACCCACCGGCCAAAGCCCTGATCGAAGCCTTGTTTCTGTTGTCCGGACTCCACCTCCATGTATAATACGGCCAAGCGTCAGTGGCAATTGTCGATTCAACCTCAACCTGATATAATTTATCCAACCTACTCACCGTTGAAGGGGCAATCAAGATGATAACAGCAAGTGCGCAATCACAGGACGGCCGTCTGGCCTGGCTGTCTAGACGATTGGCCGGCCTTGATAGACTCTACCTGACCACAGGTCCTCAGGCCGCCTACGCATACCATCGCTGGCTGACCCCGCTGGAGAACCTGGTTACTCTCCAGGTCTACACGGAAGACGTCCCTACCTGGCACCAGTTATCCGAGCAAGAGTGTCACGTATTTGAGTCTTTACCGACTACCACGCAGGTGCATGCGGCGCCGGAGGCCATCATCCTGGACCCAACGCTGATACCGGAGCGACACCAGCGGCGTCGAGTAATTGGCGGATTGGCCTTCGTTGCACTTGAGGATCTTTGTCTCGACTTGATAGAGCGCGCTCGGGGTGAAACCAGCCTGGCGGAGGTGGCCGCCATCATCATTACCCAGCGCGATGTCTTGGCCTGGGAGCTATTGTTGGATCAGGCCGAGCTGCGGGGGCTGGCTCGTCAACTGGGCACTCTCCTTCCCTTGAGTGCTTAGATGAAACTGGAGCACCCACACGGCCAGTCGGCTAACTCTCCAATTCCAATGCCGAAGTGCTGCGGCTATCTAACCTGCTGATGCCTGTGTTGGGTTACGCTCTCTACAAAGCAGCCGAGCACAAGGTCCGCGTGGACGGCAGTCTGGCCAAGTTCTGATCTGGCCTGCGGTCAGAGAAAGAACCCCGTATCGGGGTCAAGGGGTGCGACGAAGTGAAAGCCGTCCGGCCCGCAGACTTCGGTGAGTTGCTCCATGATCGCGTCGACATCGTCATAGGGGCCGGCAACGAACAGAGGCTGGCCGTCTTCCCCACCGAGCGGAATGTCCTCGCCGCATGCATCTGGGTCGGCGTCGCCCACGATCATCATCGCATCACGATAGTCGGGATTGGGGCTGAAGCCGAGCTCGTGGGCATAGGCGATTGCTTCTTGAACGATCTTGGCGACCAGGTTCAGGTCAGCCTGCACCATCTCTTCTCGCGCCGTGACCTGGCTGCGCAGCTCCCGTTCGTACTCTCGCTGGGAACTGAAGAGGCTGGCGAAGGCGTTCTTGACACCCAGACAGCCGAGATCAATCAGGAAGCTGCCGACCGCGACTTGGCCCATGCCCGAGCGACGCGCCACCAAGACCTGTATGATCTCT
Organism: Anaerolineales bacterium; assembly: GCA_018263655.1. Classification (GTDB taxonomy): domain Bacteria; phylum Chloroflexota; class Anaerolineae; order Epilineales; family JAANWY01; genus JAANWY01. The sequence goes on from JAANWY010000365.1 coordinate 3,881, forward strand.
CCCTCCTCCCGCCAGGTTTCTGTGATCAGGACTTCGTGGAGTGACCAGCGGCCGGCCAATCGCAGCATCGGGTCTATCCGCTTGGATTTTCCGCGTTGCGTCGTCTGTTTCTTCTTCCGTGTCGGAGACTTTCGTTTGCGTCTCCGCCGGCGTCTCTTGCGCTCACGTGCCATAGTTCCCCACCTCTCTCAAGATGATGTTTAGGCAGACTCAACCATACTTCGTTGTATACCCGTAAAGGATAGAAACTAACGTTTTTTTCTGTGACTGGTCGACCAAAGAACGCGGGTGATCAGCCTTACAAGTATCAAGGTGGCTCCAGGCATTTCTTGGAGTTCTCCGCGACCTTACAAT
>JAANWY010000366.1 GCA_018263655.1 Anaerolineales bacterium
AAAATGCCACCGACCTACGTATGTGCTTGGAAAGGTACTGTTTAGACGATTAGAAACCGCCTCTCTTTGCACCAACGAATAGAAATGCGCTACTTTTGCGCAAAAATAAGATAACAATCCAAATCCGAGGACCAGGCCGATCACGCTGCGCACCATCCATACCTCGGCTAGTACTGCAGCGCGACGGGCGCGTGCTCCGGCATGAAGTCACCGCCTCGGGTATCCTGGGGTGTGTCGCGGTCGGGCTCGGGCGGCGGTACGATCAGCATATCCTTGGTGTAGACCATCGAATCCCGATCGTAGGCCGAGATCTCGTAGTGATTTGTCAATACGATGGCCTCCACAGGGCAAGCCTCCTCACAGAAACCGCAGAAGATGCACCGGATCATGTTGATCTCGTATACTTTGGCGTACCGTTCGCCTGGCGAGTATCGCTCGGCGTCGGTGTTCTCGGCCGGCTCCACGTAAATCGCGTCAGCCGGGCAAGCCGCCGAACAGAGCGAACACCCGATGCAGCGCTCCAGACCGTTCTCGTAGCGCCGCAGAACGTGCCGGCCCCGGAAACGCTTCGGTACCGGTTTCCGCTTCTCAGGATACGGATACGTCACCGGTTGCCTGAACACGTGCCGTAGCGTAACGCTCAATCCGCGCAACAACTCACTAATCATGCTTTCAACCCACTCCCAACCAATCTGACGTTAGCGTGAAACGTGAAGCGTAAAGCGTAAGGCTCGTGATTGTGACTCTCTTCTGAATACCTCACATCTCACGTTTGTATCTTCTCAATATATGGGGGGACATGTAGGACGATTTGGTAAATCGTCAGGTCGAAATACCATTTTGACCTACATAGCCCCGAAATATTGAGATGATACTCACGTTTTACGTTTTACACTTTGCGTTTCACGCCTCAGAAGAACGCATCCTTCAGCACCAGCGCTACCGCCGTTACCATCACGTTCGCAAATGCCAACGGCAACAGAACTTTCCAACCGAGGCTCATCAAACGGTCGTATCGAACGCGCGGGAAGGTGCCCCGGAACCACACGAAGGTGACGAGTAGAATCAGCACCTTGACACTAAACCACAACGGTCCCAGCGTCTCCGACATGAAGGGACCGCGCCAACCACCCAAGAACAGGGTGGTCGCGATGGCGCTGACGGTGATCATGTGAATGTATTCGGCCATGAAGTACAGGGCAAAGCGGAGACCACTGTACTCGACGTGGTAGCCGGCCGTCAACTCCTGTTCCGCCTCCGGCAAGTCGAAGGGGGCGCGGTTTGTCTCAGCGATAGCCGCAATCCAAAAGACCATAAACCCCAACGGCTGCAAGAAAACGAACCAGACCCCTCTCTGAGCCTCGACAATATCGACGAGGCTGAGGGAGCCGGCCAGCATCAGCACACCAACCAGCGACACACCCAGCGCCAGCTCGTAGCTGATCATCTGCGCCGACGCCCGCAACCCGCCCAGCAGCGCATACTTGCTGTTGGACGCCCAACCACCCAGCACGACGCCATAGACGGCCAGCGAACTGACGCCGAGCACGTACAGAATCGCGATGTTGACGTCGGCCAGGTGCAGCGGAATCGTTCGCCCGAAGAGGGTGATCGTATCACCAACGGGGATCACGGCAAAGGCGATAACGGCCACGATCATCGACAGAGCCGGCGCCAGATTGTAGACCGGCTTGTCGATCTCCTCGGGGATCACCTCTTCCTTGAAGAGCAGCTTGATTCCATCAGCCACCGGCTGAAGCAAGCCGAATGGGCCGGCGCGGTTCGGGCCCAAACGGACCTGGATGCGGGCCACGAAGCGCCGCTCGATCCACGTCATGTAGGCGAAGCCCGTCAGCAGGCCGATCAGGATAACGACGCCTTTGATTACGTTGATGAGGATGTCAACTAGCATGTCGATACATCTTTCAGCAGGTGCTCACGCGTCAAGGGACGTGGAAGAAACAAAATGTCCCATTTCGCTCGGCCTGGATTTGGCAATCCAGCGAGAGCAGGTTGGGATAATTATTTCTTTCCGAGCCCCTAATCTGATACCGGCACGGGCTCTCTCACCGGCTCGATCCGGCCGCGCACGAGCTGCTTGTCAAGACCGAGCTTCCACACCTCGGCGCCTTGCAAGCCCAGCGGGATCAAGGCCACGCCGGCCGGCACTCGGCCATTCACGCGCGCCGTCAGCGTCACGCCGTTCTCCCCCGCGACAACGTTGACCGTGTCGTCATCCTGCACACCGAACCTGTCCGCATCAGCAGGGTTGACGTAGACCAACGGCGCCGGCGCCCAAGCCTCCAGGATGCGCGAATGCTCGATCAGCGTCCCGTCGTTGTAGAGCCGCTTCTGGGACATCAACAGCACCGAGTCATCGTCGCCGGCTGGCGGCAATTCGGGCGGCGCCCCCCACCTGATTTCCAAGCGTACGTCAGGGTCTTCGGCCATAACGGGCCACTGTTGGCCGGCTTCATCCACGTCCACAAAACTAGTACCTTCGTAGATGAAGTGGCCCCGGGTCCGTGTCCCGAAGGGGGACTCCACACCGAGCTGCTTATACGCCATGCCGGCGTAGATGGGCACGGCTGCGCTGATCTCGTCCATGATGGCCTCGGCATCGGCGTAGGCGAAACCCTTGCCGGCGAGCCGCGCCAGATCGCTCAAGAGCTGCCAGTCCGGCTTGGCCACCCCCGGCGGATCAAAGGCTTTCTGGAAACGCTGAACGCGACGCTCGGTGTTGGTGAACGTCCCCTCTTGCTCAGCGAAGGAGGCCGTCGGCAACACCGCATCGGCGAAGCGAGCCGTTTCGGTCATGAACAGATCTTGCACGACCAGGAAATCCAAGTTCTCGAACGTTTCCTGCAAGTCCGGCCGGTCTCCGACAGGGTTTGCGCCCATGACGAAGAAGCCACGGACGTCCCCCTGAACCATTGCCTCGAAGTCCTGGCCCGGCTCAGCCGGCAACTCAGTTCTCCACACCTTGGCAAAGTGCTCGCGCGCAGCGTCATCGTCCACCCGTCGATAGCCGGGCAACCACTCGGGGCTTACGCCCATGTCGGCCGCGCCTTGCGTGTTGTTGTACGGCAAGAGTGGCAGAAGGCCGTTGTTGGCCCGGCCGGCATGCCGCGTCATCAGCAGGAAATTCGCCAACGTCTGGACCAGCTTGCGTCCGCCGCCGGAAACCATCGCATCGCGCCCGTAACTCACAATGAGGTTCTCGGCCTCAGCCAGTTGCCTGGCGATACGGCGAAAATCATCTTCCGACACGCCAGTCGCGTCCTCGAGTGACTCAAAGTTGAGGTCGGCCAGAGCTGATGCGGCGTCCTCAGTCCCGTGTGTGCGGCCGGCGACGAAGTCGGCATCCACCAGGCCTTCCTCGACGACGGCTTTCAACAAGCCCAGGACGAAGTGCATCTGGCTGCCGTACGGGATCGTCAAGTCATCGTCGGCGTACTTGGCTAGCTTAGTTGGCCGGCCATTGGCCACCACGAGATGCGCGCCACGCTCCGAGGCCTGCTTCACCCGCAGGTACAGAACCGGCGTTTCCTCTTCAACGTCGGCGCCAACGACCAGCAGTGCATCGCCCGCGCCCAGGTCCATGAGGTTGGTGCCGGCCCCCACGCCGACTTGAGCGACCAGCGCGTTGCCGATCAAGTCAGGTACTTCGCGCCATTGATCGACGTTGTTCGTGCCCAGCACGGTTCGGATGAAGCGCTGGAAGACGTACAGATCTTCGTTGGCCACACGGTCACCGCTGATACCGCCGAGGGCATCGGCGCCGTGCTCGTCTTTCAGTTCGCGCAGCCGGCCGGCGACATACTCCAGTGCTTCCTGCCATTCGACCACGCACAGTTCGCCGTCCTTGCGAATCAGCGGCGTGCTGAGTCTGTCAGAGCTGTTCACGAAGTGATGTCCGAAGCGCCCCTTGTCGCAGATCCAGATTTCGTTGACGGCGTTGTTCTCGCGCGGCATGATGCGCCGAATTTCCTTGGAGCGATGCCCGACGATGATGTTGCAGCCGACAGAGCAGTGCGGACACACGCTCTGTGTATCGTGCAACTCCCAAACGCGACCGCGGAAGCGGAAATCGCGGCTCGTGAGCGCGCCAACCGGGCAGACGTCCGTCGTGTTGCCTGCGAACTTAGAATTGAACGGTGGGTCGGAGTAGGTGACGATCTCCATGCCGCGTCCGCGGTTTTCGAAGCTGAGAACGGGATCGCCGGCAATCTCGTCCTGGAACCGCGTACAACGCGCACACTGGATACACCGCTCGCGGCCCGTCTCGATCAGCGGCCCCAGCGGAATCGGTTTGTCGAAGTGGAACTTATCCTCGTAATCGAAGCGGCTTATGCCCGGCCCATAGGAATATGTGAGATCCTGCAAGGGGCACTCGCCGCCCTTGTCACACACGGGACAGTCCAGCGGATGGCTCGACAGCAGAAATTCCAGCACCGCTCGGCGGGCCATCTCGACCTCTTCGTTGTCCAGCTCGACAACCATGCCATCGGAGACCTGTGTCGTGCACGTCGTCTGGAGCTTCGGGAACCAGCGGATGATGGGATTGCCTTCCTCGTCCGTCTGTACTTCGCCGGTCTCGCGATCCCGTTGTAGGGTGCCGACCTTGCCCAGGCACATCCGGCACATCCCGACCGGCGTCAGCTTGGGATGATAGCAGAAGACGGGGATTTCGATGCCCGCGTGCCTGGAAGCCTCAGTGACCAGCGTCCCTTCCGGTACTTGAACCTCCATGCCGTCTATACTGACAGTGACGAGTTTCTCGTTATCCTTCGACATCTACAACCGATTCCCTTGTTTCAGTTAACAGTGAACAGTTATCGGTCACTTCGTATCCGCAATCAGGAACTGTTTACCGTTCACTGTTCACTGTTTACTGACATCTCAGCCTCGTATGGTGACCTTGCCATCGCGGATGAGGGCTTCGTAGTCTGCGCGGAAATGGTTCAACGTCGACTGCGTGGGACCGCCGGCTGCCGCATCCCCCAGTGGGCACAACGTGTTACCCAGAATCTGGTCCGCAATCGCGTCCAGCAGTGGAATATCCGACGTCCGGCCTGTGCCACGCATGACGTCAGTCATGATGTTGACCAACATGTAGGTGCCCTCGCGGCATGGGCTACACTTGCCGCAAGATTCCTGACTGAAGAAGCGCATCATCCGATGGGCGGCCCAGGCCATGTCCGTGGTCTCGTCGAACACCATGACGGCGCCCGAGCCAAGCATGGAGCCGGCTTCCTGCAGCGCATTGAAATCCAGTGTGATATCCAGGTGTTCCTGCGTCAGCACAGGCGCTGAAACGCCACCTGGAATCACCCCCTTAATCTGGTGATCACCCGGGACACCGCCGCCGTAGTCGTAGATGAGCTCACGCAGCGTAATGTCCATCGGAAGTTCGTAGTTGCCGGGCCGGCGCACGTGCCCGCTCAGCGCGTAGACTTTCGTGCCTGGGCTCCGGTCGGTGCCGAAGCCACGGAACCACTCGGCGCCCCTCTCCACAATGGGCGCCACGTTTGTCAAAGTCTCCACGTTGTTGATGATCGTCGGTTTCTGATAGAGCCCCTGAATAGCGGGGAACGGTGGTTTCACCCTCGGCTGTCCCAGGAAGCCCTCCAGCGAGTTCAACAGCGCCGTCTCCTCGCCGCAGATGTAGGCGCCACCTTCGCGATGCAGGTAGATCTGACAGGAGAAATCGGTTCCGTGGATGTTGTCACCTAGGAACCCCAACTCGCGCGCCGTGTCGATGGCCATCTGCAGCTTCGACAGCGCCTCCAGGTACTCGCCCCGCATGTAGATGTAGGCCACCCTGGCCTCGATCGCGTAACAGGTAAGGATGACGCCTTCGATAAGCTGGTGCGGGTTGCGCTCCATGATCTGGCGATCTTTGAAAGTGCCTGGCTCGCCCTCGGCTGCGTTTACGACCAGGTAGCGCGGATAGACGCCCTGCGGCAGGAACATCCACTTGCGTCCGGTGGGGAAGCCGGCGCCGCCCCGCCCGCGCAAGCCCGAATCGGACACCACCTGGGTGACGTCGGCCGGCGACATGTCCGCGAGGACTCGTTTCAGCGTCTCGTACCCACCGTTCTCGAGATAGACATCGATGTCATCGATGTTGGGAATATCTAGATCACGCAGTACAATATGCTCTTCCATTCAAGAACCCCTTAGCCGTGATCCTTCAAAGTTGCTCCCATTCATCCCTGTCAATTCCCGCCTGCCGCAGAATTCGGGCGAGAAGACCCCGACCGATATCGCTCTGATGAGGATTAGGAAGCGCCAGTCTGAGTTCTTCCTTGACCATGTATTCATGCTTACCACCCGCATAAGGCCCTTCAAATCCCAATTCTCTAAGATAGCGGATCAGCTTTCTCCTCTTGATCGGGCCAAAATGCGGCACTATGCAGGCTCCCGCTTCACTGAAAGACCTATCCCATCAGCAACAGGCAATGAATGGCCGAGTTGCAAGCCCAACACAATCCATCCTTCCAGTACGTTTTGCAGTTGCTCACGGCACGCTTCGAGCGTCTCTGCATTAGCATACACTCCCTGGAAACCAGGGATTTCCCCATAGAACATACCATCCGACAAGATTTCGTACTTGGCCTGCCGCATAGCAGCATGAATGTATTCCGTCAACATCACACGAACCCCTTGAAGTCTACGCCTCACTCGGCTCCGGCGCCATCTCCTCTACCAGACCCACGTTGACGCCATCTTTGGTTTCTGGCTGCCAACCATCGCGCAGGCGCTGGATCATCTCGTCGAGTTGATCTTGGTCAATGGGGCCAAAGTACACGTCGTCGATGAGGACCGCCGGCGCCTTGGCACACGCCGCGATACACCAGCCCGTCCGCTCGACGGTGAATTCGCCATCATCCGTCGTTTCGCCGGCTTCCACGTCGAGCTTATCACATACATGATCCAGCAGGTCATCGGCACCCTTTAGCGCGCACATGACGTCGTCACACACGCGAATCGTGTGCTCGCCGATGGGGTGGAAGTAGAAGAGATGGTAGAACCCCCCGACGCCGCGCACCTCCGTTGGATCCAGCTCAAGAATGTGCGCAATCTCCGCCACCCGCCGGTCTGAGATCCAACCATCGTGCTCTTGGGCAAGCCACAGCAACGGCAGGACGGCCGAGCGCTTGTCGGGATAGTGCGAAAGAAGCTCGTCGATCTCTTCGCCAAACAACTCGCGCAGACTCTGCCCCTTCTCCAAAACCCGCTGTTCCACTACGCCTTCCCCTTAGTTCCTTTTTGGTTCCGCTTGATTCCAGTTCTTAACGATCAACCTCCCCCATGATGGGATCGAGGCTGGCGCCGATAGCGATGAGGTCCGCGAACAGCCCGCCCTCGGCCATGGGCGCTATCGACTGCAGATTGGCGAACGACGGCGACCGCATGTGCCAGCGATAGGGCTTACCGCTGCCGTCGCTGACGATGTAAAAGCCGAGCTCGCCGCGCGGCGCCTCGACAGCTGCGTAGGCCTCCCCTACCGGCGGCTTGAACCCCTCGGTCCACAGCTTGAAGTGGTGAATCACCGCCTCCATGCTTGTATCGAGCTCTTCGCGAGGCGGAGGCGTGACTTTGCGGTTGGGACTCTTGATCGGTTGGCCGGCCGTCCCCTCCAGCTTCTCCAGCCCCTGCCACGCGATCCGCACGCTCTGGCGCATCTCCTCCAGGCGCACGAGGTAGCGCGCGTACACGTCGCAACCATCGTTCACCGCGACATCAAAGTCGAACTCATCGTAGGCAGAGTACGGCATGTCGCGGCGAAGGTCCCAATCCACACCCGACGCCCGCAGCATCGGCCCCGTCACGCCCAAAGCAAGAGCCTCATCGGGATCCAGGTGACCGATATCTTTGGTCCGCTCGACCCAGATGGGGTTTCGCGTCAGCAGCGCCTCGTATTCCGCCAAGCGGTCGGGAAATTCCGTCAGGAAGTTGGTCACGGCTGTCTCAAATTCATCCGGCAACTCCCAAGCGAGGCCACCGAAGCGGAAGTAACTGGCCATCATCCGCTGCCCCGAGACCATCTCCATGATGTCGAGGATCGTCTCTCGTTCGCGGAAGCAGTACAGCATCACGCTCATAGCGCCCAGCTCGAGCCCATGCGTCCCCAGCCAGATCAAGTGGCTTGCCAGCCGGTCCAATTCGCACAGGAGCACACGGATGTACTGCGCTCGTTTGGGCACCTCGACATCCATCAGTCGCTCGACCGCCAGCATGTAGGCCAGCTCGTTGTTGAGCGGGCTCACATAGCTCATGCGGTCGGTGAAGGTGATGCTCTTGGCATAGGTCTTGAATTCGGCCTCTTTTTCGATGCCGGTATGCAGATAGCCGATAACGGGCCTCAAGTCGACGATGCGTTCGCCCTCGAGCTCGACGACCATCCTGAGCACGCCATGGGTCGAGGGGTGTTGCGGCCCGACGTTGAGGACCATCCGCCCCTCGAGCGGCTCCTCAATGACTTCGATGTCAGGCTCGAACAGGGTATCGGCCGGCGTCAACTGACTCATTCTGAAACCCTACTTCACGATCGCCAAGGTCTACAGACCAAGGCGTAAAGGGGCATCGGTCAGGAGACCTCGCCCAGCATGGTTATGCGTTCTTGGGGTCATCAGTCCTCAATCCTCGGCAAACGACTTGTCGCGGTATATCTCGTTACTGTTATGCGAGAAGGCAACGGGTTCGTAGCCCAGCGGATGATCCTTGCGCAGCGGATGGCCCTCCCACTCATCCGGCATGAGAATGCGCCGCAGGTCGGGATGATGTTCGAAATCGATCCCGAACATGTCGTAGACTTCACGCTCGTGGAAATTGGTGGTAGGGAAGACGCGCACGACCGACGGCACGGATTCTGTCTCCTCGGCAAGTACCTTCAAACGTACGCGCCGCTTGTGACGCATTGAGAGCAAATGATAGACGACTTCAAAGCGCGGTGTTCGCCCCAAGAAGTCTACGCCCGTGAGATCGACGAGCATGTTGTAATCGAGATCCTCCTCGTCGCGCAGGAATTCGAGAATCTCGACGATTTGCTCGCGTTCCACAACGACCGTCTGCTCGCCGGCTATCTGCCGAACGGCGATGACGGCTTCCGGAAACTGCTCCTTAATTCGTTCGGTCGTTGGATTACGTGCCGTCATGTTCTGAGCCTCGTCCCGAGCCTGTCGAGAGGGTTGTCGAAGGACCATAGCTGAAGTAGTCGTCCTCATCACCCTTGGGCCAGCGGCCGTAGTCGGAATTGATCTTCACACCACCCTGGGCACGCCAAGGGCAGTCCTGCTGATAGGCCGGCGGATCGCCACGCTCAATCTTCTCACGCAGCATAATGATACCGTCGATGAGGGCTTCGGGGCGCGGCGGGCAGCCGGCGACGTACACATCCACCGGCACAATCTGGTCCACCCCTTGAACCAGCGCGTAGTTGTTGAACACACCGGTACAGGATGCGCAATCGCCCATGGCGATGACCCACTTGGGCTCCGGCATCTGATCGTACAGCCGGCGCAGCACCGGACCCATTTTCTGCGAAACGCGGCCGGCTACGATCATCAAGTCCGACTGACGGGGCGACGGGCGCATAAGTTCCATGCCAAAGCGTGACACGTCGTGGCGCGAGGCCTGTGCGTGCATCATCTCGATCGCACAGCACGCCAAACCGTACATGAGCGGCCAGATACTACGGGACCTCGCCCAGCCGACCGCCTTGTCCAGCGTCGTCAACAAGATACCAGACGAGCCAATCTTCCCCTCCTGCTGCAACGGTATCAACCCTCGATCTTCTGCCATTCCAACGCACCCTTCTTCCAGAGGTAGAAATATCCAACAGCCAGAATCAAAACAAAGATCACCATCTCAACCAGAGCGAACAAACCGAGCCGGCGGAACGAAATCGCCCAAGGATACAGGAAAACGACCTCGATGTCGAACACGATGAAAAGTGTGGCGATCAAGTAGAACTGAATCGGCATCCGCCGCTGAGCTTGCCCGATGGGCGTCATGCCGGATTCGTAGGGGGCTGTCTTCACCGGCGTCGGCCTTCGCGGACCGATGAGCAACCCCAAGACCAGAACCAGTCCCGCCAAACCGCCGGCAAGAAGCAGCAGTATTAGAATTGGCACGTAGTCAGCAAGCATGCGTTTCTCCTCTGCTCAAGCGTACAAAAAGGGCTAAGCCTCGAACGCAAATCAGACTGGACTTAGCCCTCACGTCTGACGAAAGACAGGGGCGGGGTATGATCGTGTGGCTTGACGAGATATCCCTGGCGTCCTAGCCAGACATTAGCTGTCGTTGTCTTCTTGGGCTTGGGCCTCTTCCTCTCGTTTGCGGCGCGCTTCCAGGAACTTCTTGCGTTGTTCCATCTTGCGCCGGCGCGCCTCATCCATGTCATCGGACGCTTCGTCACCCCCGGAAGAATCTTCAGCCTCCTCGGTTTGAGCCTTCTCAGCTTCCCTCTTCTGCGCTTCCTCGCGCTTGCGGCGCGCCTCTTCACGCTTGCGCTTGGCCTCTTCCTTCTGCCGGCGCACTTCCTCTTGCTCTGCCCATGCCGTCGGATGCGTCTCGGCATAGTAATCAGTCGAGACCAATAGATCATCCATGTCATAGAGCCAGGCCTCGTGTCGCTCGTAGCTGGACAGCTCGAACTCCTGGTTCATCTTAATGGCGTCGAAGGGGCAGTACTCAGCGCAGAAACCACAACTCATGCAAATAGAGGCATCAATGCAGAAAGCTTTCGGCACTGGAACCGGACGTCCGTTCGCACGCTTCTCCTGAACGATCCAGATACACTGCGGTGGGCAAACCTTGGCGCAGATGCCGCACGCCGTGCAGCGGTTACCGCCGTACTCGGCGCGCTCGCTGTCCGGTTCCGGTTCATAGATGAGCATCGGAATATTCCGGAAGCGTTCCGGAACCGGCACCTTTTCCTCGGGATACTGCACGGTGAACAGACCACCAGGCCGAGTAGGATACTTGCGCTCCACTTCGGCCAGCCCACCAATCTCCTTTGCACGCGGATATGTATCGTACCCCCGCAGGAAAGTACCAATAAAGCGCTTCAGTGTAACACCCATACCTCGTACGACGCCTAGCCCAAACATATAGCCTCCACAAAGCTTATGAACAGTAACCAGTGAACGGTAACCAGTGTTACCTTGACATTGTTAGATTACGTCTCGCGATGTACGTCTCGCGATGTACGTCTCGCGATGTACGTCTCGCGATGGCCGAAGGTCTCCTGTCTGCGTCTGCCTGTGCGTGCCCCTGCTTGCGCGCAGCGCACAGGCAAGCGCACGCAGACAGGAGACCTTCGGCGATCAAAAGGGCATCGCTGGGGCAAATCTAACAATGTGAAGTTACTCATCCACTGTTGACTTCGATTGTCTATTTCCACTATTCACTGTTTACTGTTTACTGATAACCGACTAGCGGTCTAATTCACCAAGAACGATGTCGATGCTGCCCAATGTGGCGACGACGTCTGCGATCTTGTGTCCCTTGCACATCTCGCTCAGGGCAGTAATGTTGATGAAGGAAGGTGAACGCACGTGATACCGATACGGGTTCGCTCCACCATCGCTGACCAAGAAGAAACCAAGCTCGCCCTTGGGGTTATCGATTCGGCTATAGATCTCGCCCTCCGGTACGCGAATCTGCCAAGCCTTCCGTCCAGACAGAAGCTCACCCGATTCCGGCATCTGCTCCAGCGCCTGCTTGAGGATCCGGTTGCTCTGTCGCATCTCCTCGATACGCACGCGGTACCGATCGTAGATGTCGCCGTTCGGGAAGGTCACGACATCGAAGTCGAATCGATCATAGATCGAGTACGGTTGCGCTCGACGCACATCATAGGGCACGCCCGATCCGCGGAGCACCGGGCCGGACGCGCTGTAGTTGATGGCAAGCTCGGCCGGCAGGACACCAACCCCCCTGCAACGCTCAATGAGGATCTCGTTCTGCGTCAGGTAGTTGTCGAACTCATCAATCGCACGCGGGATACGCTCATAGACGAGGTCCTTGAGCATGGGCTTGGCCTCTACCGGGAGGTCGTAGGCAATCCCGCCGAAGCGCATGTAGTTACACATCATCCGCGAGCCGGCCGTCATCTCGAACAGGTCCAGGATAATCTCACGTTCCTCGAGGCCATACAACACCGGGGTGAAGAAAGCACCTAAGTCATTCAATAGGAACCCAATAGCCACCAAGTGATTGACAATGCGCGTCAACTCCACCATGATCACGCGGATGTACTCGGCATACTCGGGCACATCGCGGTCCATAAGCTTCTCGACCGCAATTGCGTAGCTCAAGTTGTTAGACATCGAGCAGAAATAGTCCAGCCGATCGGTGTACGGCATGTTGGCGAGCCACAGATTTCGCTCACCGATCTTGTCGTGGTTACGATGGAGATACCCCATCACCGGTTCCAGATCAACGATGGTCTCACCTTCCAGCAATACCTTCATCTGAAACACACCGTGGGTTGACGGGTGCTGAGGCCCCATGTTGATCATCATGCGCTCGGCCTTGAGGTCCCCCGTGCCTCCCACGGCTCGACCAGGTTCGAGGACAAGCAGACCCTCTCCAGGCAAATGATGGCTGTCCAGGTCGTCAGCCGCATAGCCCGTGGGATACACAAGATTGCGCCCCCATCGGTTGGTGTCCTGCCGGCCGAGCTTGCCATCAACTACA
>JAANWY010000367.1 GCA_018263655.1 Anaerolineales bacterium
ACTTGCGTAGAGAGCAAGGGCCCCTAGGCCCTGCGGATTACGATGGTGGCGAGCCGGCGGGTCTTACGAAGGCCCTTTTGTAACGTTCGCACACTTCACCTATACTTCCGGACAGTCTTTGGATCGCCGAAGATCTCCTGACCGAGGCGATCCAAAGACTGTCGCTGGGGCAAATCTAACAGTGTCGGTGACTACTCAGGCACTTCGCACCTACACAAGAAGAGACCGGAAAAAAGGGGTCGGTGGGGGGCGGCCGCCCCCCACCGACCCCTTTTTTCCGCATTTCGCAACTGCGAGGGCAGTAAGCTGAGTAGTTACTCCGAACGCTCATAATAGATCTACTGAGTTTCTTTGACGGGAAGTATCGCTACGTCACCCTCCGTAGCAATGCCGGCTGCCCACATCCAACCTTCCAAGTCTCCGGGTGCTGCCCGGCCCCAGACCCACGTTCCTGGTTCATTCCGTGCTGTGAGCACGAGGTTCGTACCAAGTTCGATAGCTCCCAAGGAGTCATAGTTGGACCCTGGTCCCTGGCGGACCCGAACACCTGGCGTTACTATCACAACGCCAGGCAGCGTCGGTTCTGGGGTTGGTGTGCTCGTTCCCGTGGGTGTGCTCGTTGCTACGGGAGTGGCGGTTCTCGTCGGTGTCCACAGTGACGTGGCGGTTGGCCTTGGCGTACGCGTTGGGTTTGGCGTGTCTGTCGAGGTCGAGCTGTCTGTGGGGGCAGGTGTTGTGGTGACCCCTGACCCGGGCGTCGGCAGCATCGGCCTTTGGGTTACTGAGCCGAGACTGATGGCTAGCCTAGTGCCGACGAACCGGAGCGTTGCTTCTTCAGCAACATCGGGGAGGTCGAATGCCAGGACCAGCGGAACTGTCTCGCCTGCTTTGAGGGTGACGCCCATGAATCCGGCCACAGTCTGCGCGATCTCTGCCTGCAAGCCGGCGGCCCCCGTCGCATTGCGGTGAACGTTTATTCCGCCGCTCAGCGAGGGGATTCTCAATTCGAAGTTGCCGGCAAAAAGAGCCCCGGAGTGAGTGGTGATGTTCCGCGCCGTTCCATAGAGGATAAGCCATTGGCCTTCCGGTTCCAGCTTGCGCTGGTTCCAGAGTAGCCAGTTAGCACGCTTCACTTCTGATATCGTAAACGCCCACTCGTCCGTCCGGATTTCCTCATCAAGCATCGCTTTGACTGGGGGGAGCGTCTCGACGGCCGTCAGCGTCACTTCGTAGGCAACCGCTGAAGTGGCTCGCTGTGCTACCCGGCTCTCCTCTGCCGTCATTTGCCGGGCGTCTAGCAGTCCGTCGACGATGAGAGCGCCCAGGGACCCTAGCGCCGCGCCGAGGAAGGCGGCTGCCAGCATCAGGCCGACGAGAATCCTGATCGCTCTCAGTTGGGACAGCTGTCCAATGATTGTTTGCAAGGTCTCTAGATTTTCACTGCTTGGCCGCGGCTGGCCGGCATGAATATGGCAATACTCCTCGCCTTCTGGTACTTGATTACGGCATCTTGTTCCATCTCGGTTTTTGCCCTGGCACCTTGACATGCTGGTCCTCGTTCTCCGATCCCTGGTGTACTTAGGGGCTGTTGAAATATGTGTTCCCGTTTCTCCTTAGGAAATTCGCCTAACAACGGGAAGTCGGTTCTTGACAAACCCTTAGCTGCCCATAATCCCGATCAAAATCAGCAACCCGGCGAATAGATAGACGCCGGCCGTGAACAAGCGTTGATCTCGGTCGGATGTGCCCTTTGGCTTGCGCCCCCACTGCGTCAGGCCCAGAGCAACGACGGACAGGATGGGGTGCGCCGGGATCGTCGCAATGTCACCGGGGCTGAGCAAGAATAGCAGCAGGCCGAGAAGTGTTTCAAGGTAGAGGCCGGTCAGGAAGATGTCCGTCAGGAGCTGGTCTGTGTCTGCGTGAGGGTGGCGCTGAGCGTACTGGTAAGCACTCCAGAGCAGGCCGATGCCGGCTCCCGCCAGCAATAGATAGCCGATGGTTGCGTGCAGCGTCGTCATGGATTGGGGCGTCTCTCGCGTGTGGTGTCTGTGAGTGTATGTCTCATTGCAAGCTGAAATGGATTATAGTCGTGCAGCCGAGGACTGTCAATCCGCCCCCCACCCGGCGTCGTGTGCATCCCAAGTTTGTAAAGCCAGTGGCCGACGCTCTCAGCCCGCAACAAGTTGCGGCGTCCGGACGCTCGAACTTGCGACGTCCTGAGCTTGTCGAAGGGGGCCTGTCGAAGGGTTCGAGATGTATAAGCCTTCGCTGCGCAACCCGGTCGATTTGACAGTCTGACATCCGTGGATATAATTAGCGTTGTTAATGGTTAGCATGCCTATGGAAACGGAAATTGAGAATCTCGACTCGGCCTGCTCGCGTCGGGTGTTAGAAGTAGTACCCGTCGTTATGCGCCACATTGCGGCCGGCGTCCACCAGGAACTGGAAGATGGGCGCTGGCTGACGATGGGGCAGTTTCGCTTGCTCCATCTCATCCAGAAGGGCGTGGGCTCCGTCAGTGATTTAGCACGCTGTCAGAATGTGAGTCAACCGACGATCAGCCGGCAAGTGGACGGGTTGGTGAAGAAGGGGCTCGTGGCGCGCAAGCCGGACCCGACCGATCGCCGCGTGAACCACCTGGAGCTTTCGGATCGCGGCGTTGAACTGCTGCAAGACTTGGAGGCGCGGGCGCGCCGGCGTGTCTCGGAGATACTGAGGCCGTTCAGCCCGGCGGAAAAGGAATGCGTCTACGAAGGATTAGGGCTCCTTCGGTCCGCCTTTGAGCAACCGGATGAGGGGGGGCAGTGAACAGTGAACAGTGCGTTTATGGACCTTCAAGAAATAATCAGGTAACCGCTGAGACAGCTCCATCTGGCCTTGCCGGCGTGTCGGAGTCCCGAGCCTGCTCGGGGGCAGGCGCTACGGGGCGAAGCAAGCTTCGTTACTCCGATGTTCCATTGCCCGATTAATTTGTTAACCTTCATCAACGCACTTCGAAGTATCAGGCGGCGAATTCATTCGTCGACGGGCCGGCAGGATGAGTAGTTACGCCCAAAGACTGTTAGCCGTTTACCGTCTACTGCCCACTGGCAAGGCGTCCCTGTGAAGACAGGGACTTTTTGATGTGTCGAGAAAAGGGGTTAGTCTCGTGAATACGACCAATCGACGCGCTATGACCATCTTGTTCCTCACCCTGTTCATCGTCATGGTGGGGTTCGGCGTGATTATGCCCATCCTGCCGTTCTACGCTGAGAATATGGGGGCTTCGGCCACCCACCTGGGGTTGCTGTTTGCCAGTTACTCGATGATCCAGTTCTTCCTGGCACCGATTTGGGGCCGGCAGTCCGACAAGAGGGGGCGGAAGCCAGTGATACTGATCGGGTTGGTTGGCTTCAGCGTTTCTTTCTTACTGTTTGGCCTGGCGACATCGCTGCGGATGCTGTTCGCAGCGCGTATTCTCGGTGGCATTCTCTCCTCGGCCGTTTTGCCGACCGTAATGGCCTATGTCGCCGACACCACGGATGAGGAGGCGCGAGGCGGCGGCATGGGCATCATGGGCGCGGCCATGGGCATGGGGGTGATCTTCGGGCCGGCCATCGGCGGGTTCTTGGGTGAGATCAGTCCGACGCTGCCATTCTTCTTCTCGGCCGCCCTGGCCCTTGCCGTGGCGGCGTTCGCTTTGATCTTCCTGCCGGAGTCGCTGAGTGAGGCGGCGCGTCAAGAAGCACGGGAGAGTGAGACCCAGCGCAGTGGGTTGACCGAAATATGGGCGGCCGCCCGGGGACCGCTGGGTTTTATCCTGATCTTAGCCTTCCTGGCCAGCTTCGCCGCTGCGAACATCGAAGGAACCTTTGCGCTCTTCTCTGAAGCACACCTGGGCTTTGGCAAGGCTGAGATGGGCGTGGTCTTCGTCTCTATGGGCATCGTCATGGTACTGATGCAAGGCTTGCTGGTCGGGCGCCTCCTCAATCGCTGGGGCGAAAAGCGTATGATTCAGGTAGGGCTTCTGAGCAGCGCGGTAGGCTATGTGCTGTTTTTGGCGACTTTCGACATGCCGAGCATGATCGCCGTGATGGCGGTCATGGGGGTGGGCAATGCATCCTTGCGGCCGGCCGTCAACTCGCTCGTGTCCAAGCGCACGTCGGCCGGGGAGCAAGGGTCAATGCTCGGTGTCGTGAATTCTTATAACAGCTTGGGGCGGATCTTTGGCCCGGTCACGGGGGGCCTCATCTTTGACATCATGGGCTATCGGTGGCCCTATATCTTGGGATCGGTACTGTTCTTCCTGATCTTGGGGTTGTCTGTTGTGCTTTTCAATCATGGCCGCCGGCAACAGGTGCCGGCTGTGTCGCCGGGGCAGTGGTCGCCGCAGGGCAGTACCCGCTCGGATTGATGCGGTCCTAAGGGCCTGTCAAAATATTGGTTCCCGATTCTCCCTAGGCGACCCGCCCGCGACCCGCCCGCACCCCGCCTAAAAACGGGAAGCCGTTTCTTGACCAACCCTAAGCCTTCTCACTCGTATCGCAGGGCGTCGATGGGGTTCAGTCGCGCTGCCCGGCGAGCCGGGTAGATGCCGAAGAATAGACCGATAGCCATAGAGAAGATTGTCGCGACCAGAACAGAGTCGAGGCCGACACTTGGTTCCAGGGTGTACCCCCCCATGTCGGTGCCCGAGGCAGCTTGTGAGGCGAGAAAGCCGAGGGCAACGCCAATAATTCCACCGCACAAACTCAGAACCGTTGCCTCCGTCAGGAATTGAGACAGGATATCCTGCCGGCGAGCGCCAACGGCCTTGCGGATACCGATCTCCCGCGTCCGCTCGGTGACCGACACCAGCATGATGTTCATGATTCCGATGCCACCCACGATGAGGGAGATGCCGGCCACGCCACCCATGAAGGTCGTGAAGATGCTCATCATCTCGTTGGCAACGTCCAGCACCTCCCGCTGACTGAGCAGGACAAAGTCGTCCTCGTCGCTGCTCTTGAGGTCATGCCGCTCACGCAGAATCGTGGTTACTTCGTCCATGACTCGATCGATGTAGGCTGAGTCGCCAACTTGAACGTTGATCAGTGAAACGCTGTAGGCGCCTCGGTAACGCGTCCGCTCCGAGAGTCGGGTTTTGGCCGTCGTCAGTGGTACGAGGATGACCTCATCCTGATTGGCAAAGCTGGTTCCCCCCTTCTCTTCCATGACACCGATCACTTTGAAAGGGGTGTTGCGCACCCGAATCTGCTTCCCGATGGGATCCACGTCGCCGAATAGTTCGTCAACCACCGTCTGGCCTAGCACAGCTACCGGCCGGTGTGCTGCCAGGTCCTCTCGGGTGAAGAACACGCCCTCCGCAGTGTAGAATTGGCGCGCACCCTCATACCCTGGCGTCGTCCCGGTGATTCGGGTGTTCATGTTGGCGCCGGCATAAACGATTTGTTCAGACGAGGTCACCTCCGGAACAGCGTTGACGACCAACGGGGATGGAATGCGTGACGCGATGGCCTCTGCATCTTCATCCGTCAGCGTAATGGCAGTGCCGGCTGCGCTGCGGGCGCCTCCACGCTCGGTGCTGCCTGGCTGCACGAAAATAAGGTCTGTGCCAATCTGCTGGATCTGGGCCATCAGGGCCTCTCTGGTAGCCCGACCGAGTGACAGCATGCCGATCACGGCCGCGACGCCGATCACGATCCCGAGAACAGTGAGAAACGAGCGCATTTTGTTGGCGCTCAGGCTCCGCAGAGCGATATGCAAACTCTCGACGACGCTTATGACACCCGTCCGGTCATCCTCAGAGGATCTGACACGGGGGGCTTGTTGAGCAGGCGACCGGTCGCGCAAGCGCTCGTCTTCCGCAACTTGGCCGTCGAAAAGGTGGATGATGCGTTGCGCCCGTTCAGCGACATCCAGATCATGGGTGACCATGATGACAGTGAGACCCTGTTGATGGAGCTGTTCAAAGGTCTCCATAATCTCTATGCCCGTTTTGCTGTCCAAGTTACCGGTCGGCTCATCAGCCAAGATGATGGCCGGCTGGCTGACCAGCGCCCGAGCAATGGCCACGCGCTGCTGTTGTCCGCCAGAGAGTTCATTGGGGTGGTGGTGGACGCGTTCCCCGAGACCAACGGTTTCCAGGGCCTCCGTGGCTTTGTCCCGCCGGTGGTCAGACCCATTGTAAACCAGCGGTAGTTCCACGTTGTCTATAGCCGGGGTTCGAGCCAGCAGATTGAAGGTCTGGAATACGAAGCCGATGCGACGGTTACGGATGTCGGCCAGTTGGTCATCGTCCAGATCCGCCACCTCGGAGCCGGCCAGTCGGTACGAACCTGACGTGGGTTGATCCAGGCAACCGATGATGTTCATCAGCGTGGACTTGCCGGACCCCGAGGGTCCGACGATGGCCACGTACTCTCCCGCCTCGATATCGACGGAGACACCTCGAAGGGCCCGTACTTCCACCTCACCTAACTGATAGACCTTGGTGACGTCTCTCAGTTCAATGACGGGTGTTTTTCCGGTATTCGGTGCTGCTTCCGCTGTTGCCTTCAGTGTTGAAATGCGTTCCACGTCTTGTTTACAATTACCTCCCGCCAAGCTTGCATTACCGTCCGATGTTGGGCGAAACCGTCCGATGTTGGGCGAAGGTCTCCCGACCGAGCCCGATTCTTTGCATTACGTCCGATGTTGGGCGAAGGTCTCCGACCGAGCCCGTTTCGCCTCGGTCAGGAGACCTTCGGCGATCAAACAGCGCTGTTTTGCGAAATGTGCCATTGTCGAGT
>JAANWY010000368.1 GCA_018263655.1 Anaerolineales bacterium
GAATCGTCGTCGTTTGTCACTCATAACAGGCTCCCTTCCTTCTCCACTCTTCGGTACGGAGCCTGTTATACCATAAAGTTCAACTCATTGCCAAAAAGTGTCCGGTAGTGAAAAGCCAAAAGGGCCCCACATCCTCTGTCAGGTAACGGAGGAAAAATGTCTGCAGTTCTTGTAGATTCATTGTTCTGTCTGTCATTCAGCAGCGGGGATGCCGGCAATGCCGGCTAGCTCCAGCTCGTAGACCCGATGACAACTCACATAGTGATTCGGGGAGATTTCCTCCAACGCAGGGGGTTCCTCGGAGCAAACATCGACCGCATGTGGGCAACGCGGGTGGAAGTAACAGCCCGAAGGTGGATCGGCCGGACTGGGGACGTCACCTTCCAGCGGGGTCATGGCCGAGCGGATGCGGGGGTCCGCCACAGGAACAGACGACATGAGTGCTGCTGTGTAGGGATGCTTGGGTTGGTAGAAAAGCTTCTTGGTTGGCGCTGTCTCCACGATCTTGCCGACGTACATCACCGTTACGCGGTCACAGATGTGCTTGACCACGCTCAGGTCGTGAGCAACAAACAGGTAAGTCAGGTGAAGTTCTTCCTGCAGACGCAGCATCAAGTTCAGCACCTGGGCCTGTACCGATACATCCAGCGCCGAAACCGGCTCGTCGGCGACGACCAAACGCGGATTCAGGGCCAGGGCGCGGGCGATGACGATGCGTTGGCGTTGGCCGCCGCTGAAGGCGTGGGGAAAGCGCTGCATGTACTCAGGGCGGAGCCCCACTAGGCGCAGGAGTTCTGCTACCCGCTCGGTGCGCTCCTCGCGATCTTTGACCCCGTCGATGACCAACATCGGCTCAGCCACAATGTCGAGCAGGTTCATGCGCGGATTGAGGGAGGCAAAGGGATCCTGGAAGATCATCTGCATCTCGCGCCGGAGGGGGCGCACCTCGCTCTCCGGTAGAGTGGCCACATCGACAACCAGGCCGGCCCCGGTACGAAACAAAATCTCCCCGTCCGTCGGATCGAGCGCGCGCAAGATACAGCGCGCCGTCGTTGTCTTGCCGCAGCCACTCTCGCCCACCAGACCCAGCGTCTCGCCCTCGTTGATGTAGAGATCCACCTCATCAACGGCTCTCACGTGTCCGACAGTCTTCTTGAAGAACCCTTTCCTGATAGGAAAATATTTCTTCAGGTCTTTGACTTCCAGCAATGGCTGCTCGTTTTCTACGGTGTTATCCACTACAAACTACCCTTTTGGGTTCATCAATTGTCAGCTACGCTGTTCGTAGTGACCGCTTCAGCGGACGACTGAAGTCGTCACGTAACTGCTCAGGTAGTGGGACCCTTGCGAAGGTTTGCCAATCGCATTCGGGTTGAAAGGCCCCTCTCCAGTCGAAAATCGGTCTCTTGCCTGGGCGCTGCCACGGCTACTCCCAACCTTCGCAAGGGTAGCTGAACGCTTGCGTCGTCACTACGAACGATCGTTTGACAGAGGATCAATCTTCTCCTGCTGCGTCGTGATAGAGAAAGCAACTTACAGATTGTCTATCATTGATCGGCTGGGGGATCGGCGTCCGGCGATTGCAGACGTCGGGCATGAACTCCACACAGCGAGGGTGAAAGGAGCAACCTGACGGACGATTAAATGGATGCGGGATAGACCCCTCAATCGTGGGCAAGAACTTCTGGGACTCCGATTGAACGGACGGGATCGACTTGAGCAGGGCCTTGGTGTACGGATGCTGCGGGTCGTGGAAGATGTCGTCGACGGGCCCCGTCTCCATCACGCGCCCCAGGTACATCACGACCACGTAGTCCGCAATCTGAGCGATGACGCCCAAATCATGCGTGATGAAGATGATGGCCATGTTGTGCTGCTGTTGCAGCGACCGCAACAATCTCAGAATCTGGGCCTGCGTCGTGACGTCAATGGCCGTCGTCGGCTCATCTGCGATCAGCAACCGGGGATTGCACGACAAGGCCATGGCGATCATAGCTCGCTGTCGCAGCCCGCCGCTCAGCTCCCAGGAATAGGCATTGACGCACTCCTCTGGGCTGGGAACGCCCACCTCGTGGAGACGTTCGACAGCCCTCTGGCGGGCCTCTCCTGCACTAACACCCTGGTGAAGCAGAATCGCCTCGACGAGCTGGTCGCCGATGGTGTGCACCGGGCTGAAGGCCGCCATAGGTTCCTGGGGAATGAGTGCGATTTCTGCCCCACGGACGGAACGCATACGCTTACCATGAGCGTCCAACGGGACCAGGTCAACGAAGTCCTCGTT
This sequence comes from Anaerolineales bacterium, assembly GCA_018263655.1. GTDB lineage: Bacteria > Chloroflexota > Anaerolineae > Epilineales > JAANWY01 > JAANWY01. The sequence continues at coordinate 2,282 of JAANWY010000368.1, forward strand.
CGCTCCGCTTCCATCGCGCCCATTTTGACCCTGATGTCGGAAATAGATTTCGCCCTCGACGATCCGGCCAGGCTCCTCAACGATGCGCAACACCGACTTGATCGTGACGCTCTTGCCACAGCCGCTCTCGCCCACAATACCGACCACCTGACCAGGGACGACGTCGAAACTGACGCCGTCAACGGCCCTTACGGTGCCTTCGTCCAGGAGGAAGTAGGTCTTCAGATTTCGTACTGAGAGGATTGGAGTCGTTCTGTTCATTTCTAATGGAGACTTTCTCACCTGGAGTTTTCCATTGACCATAAAATGGTGCGATTCTGGCCGATTTTCCGCCACGTCGGCTGAGAAAACCCGTCCGAAAGGTCATCAGCCAACGTGGTCATTATTGCGAACACCGACGAACGCACCAGAAGAATTAGTTAATGGCGACTGTCTCATCCTCCTCTGACTGACGCATCTGTGCGATGGTCCGAAAGAGGGCTTCACTGCCCCCAAACGTCTCGGCCAGCGTCTCCAGGCCGTCGAGGAATTTCTCTCTGGCTGCCGGGGGCGTGATATCTCGCCACTGGAGTTCTGTCATCATTTGATACACGCTGACCCCAGCATGATGGGCTGCGGCGCTGACGTCCACCTCGCCGCGAGCGTAGAATTCGATGGCTTCTTCCAGTCGATACTGAGCCATACCTTCCCGGATGAAACGCCTAATCAAAGCTGCTTCCGACGTACCCTCTGTTTTGCTGATGTGCTTCAAACCTTCGCTTTCCTCGGAAGCAAGCCGCACAGACTTGGTGATGACCGGGCTATTCCGCGACATCTCGATCTCCTCTCTCTCGGGCTAGAATCTCCAAGGCTATCATCGCGTCCCGCTTTTGCTTCTCGCTACAGCGGAGCCTTTTCACTGTTACTACGGACTCATCATAGGACAGCCGGCCCTGGTCGTACAGGAACACCGTCAAGTCCGCAGTGCCAACGACCTGCAACCCCTCCGACTTAGCAAAGTGATAAGGATTGGCATCGTCAATCAGTAGAAAGTATCCTCGTTCAATCGCTAACGCGACGGCTGCATTCTATCCACGTTGGTACCAATCAACCGGCTCTTCTGGATCCTGCAATGTCACAATGTCTGACTCACACCATTCCACGAACAGAGATGGACCAGCCACCCCCTCGATATTCAAGACATCAAGAGGATAACGGATCTCTTGTGCAACAACATTGCAGGCAAAGAGCACAAAATAGTCAGATAGAAACTGCACGAGATCAGCATTGCAGGCGTTGATCCAAAAAGAAGCATCAAGCGATACATTTTGTTTCATCACGAACGAGTATAGCGTAGTTAAGACAACGCATCAAGTCAACGCAGTCCTGGTGTTTTTCCATAAGTCCCCTCTCAAGTTAGAACAAGTTCTAGCACCCGTCTCGGACACGATCTCGTGGGTCTGAAACGCCGTTTGACCAGTTTGAGATGTGCCTTCGAGCCGTGCTCACGATGGATCAATTACTTGACACCCCATTTATGGGGAAACACCAGAACGCAGTCAAGAAGTCACGCAGTCGTCATCAATAAGCTATCACTGACTATACGGATCGGCGGCGTCGCGGAGTCCGTCGCCCAAGATATTCAGCGCCAACACAGTGAAGATGACGGCCAGGCCTGGCAGCAGCAACCACGGGGCCAACGCAATCGATTGGAGATTCTGAGCCTCCTGCAACAGCACGCCCCAACTGATGGCCGGCGGCCTTAGACCCAGTCCCAAAAAGCTAAGAAAAGTCTCGTTGATGATCATCACCGGAATCGCCAGCGTGCTGGCGGCGATGATGTGGCTGGTAAATGTTGGCAGCATGTGGCGGAAGATGATTCGTGGCTGGCTGCACCCCGACAGCTTGGCCGCAACCACGAAATCCTCCTCCCGCAAAGCCAGGAACCGCCCGCGCACCTCTCGGGCCAGCGTTGTCCAGCCGATCAAGGAGAGGATGATGGTAATGGCAAAGTACACCTGCTCGACAGACCAGGTGCGGGGTAACGCTGCGGTCAGCGCCATCCAAATCGGGATCGGCGGCAGCGATTGCAGTACCTCGATGAGCCGTTGAATCACCAAATCGACCGTGCCACCGAAGTAGCCCGAAATCCCGCCTAACAGGATGCCCAGGAAAATACTCAGGGAAACGGCAACCAACCCGATGGAGAGTGACACCTGTGTGCCATGCATCAACCGCGACCACTGATCTCGGCCCAACCTATCGGTTCCCAGCAAATAGATTTCACCTTCCCCATCCGAAGAAGCGACGCCCAACAGGTGGACGTTCGTGGACACGATGCCTAGTATTTCGTATTCATACCCTTCGGCCAGGAACTCCACCGGTATCTTCTTAGTTGGATCAATTTGCCATTCCATCCGCAGTGTCTCAGCGTTGCGGCCACCTTCAACACCGTAAACGAAAGGGCGGAGCCGGCCTTCATCGAAGAAATGGAGCCTCTGGACCGGAATAAACGATTTGACGGCATCCGTTTCGTTGGGGTCCTGCGTGCTGAAGAAACCAGGGAACAGAGCGACTGTGGCCACCATAATGACGACCACGCCGCTGACAAGAGCTAGCCGGTGTTTCTTGAAGCGCCACCAAACCAGCTTCCAGTTTGGAGCCACGTAGAAGGCTTCTGCCTCTTCTGCGACAAGGGCCGGCGCCCCGGCCACTTCATCATCGACTGCCAACTGCCGGTCACCACCCTGCGGGTCACCACCCTGCGGGCCATCACCCTGCGGGCCATCACCCTGCGGGCCATCATCGGACCAGGGAGCCACCGTCTTGGAGTCGCGATCAACAGACATGGGTCAAGACTCCTCCATCCGGATGCGGGGGTCTAGCCAAGCCAGCAAGATATCGGAGACGAGGGTACCAATGATGGCCAGGAGGCAGTAGATGAGGACGATGCTGCCGGCTAGAAACATATCCTGGCTGGACAGGGAACGTAGCAGCATCGGGCCGATTGTCGGCAGGTTCATCACTGTGGCCACGATGAGGCTGCCGGAAAAGAGAAGGGGCAGATACCAGCCGATGGTGCTGACTAGCGGATTGACGGCCAACCGCACCGGGTACTTTAACACCAACCGCCACTCAGACATGCCCTTGGCCCGCGCCATTTCCACGTAGGGCTTCTTGAGCTCATCCAGCAAATTGGCGCGCATGATGCGGGCCAAGCGGGCCGTGCCGTCCAGACCCAGGATGATCATCGGCAGCCAAATATGTTTCAGCAAGTCCACCAGGCGCGCGACACTCCAGGGGGCATCCACGTACTCCGGCGAGAAGAGGCCTGTGACGGTGATGCCGAGTCTTGAAAAGGCCAGCCACATCAGAATCAGTGCCGTCATGAAGGTCGGGGTGGCCACACCGATGTAGTTGAAGATGGTGAAGACATAATCATAGACCGAGTACTGGCGAGTTGCCGAGATGATGCCGATGGGAATGGCCAGCATCCAGGTGAAAAGAAAGGTGAACAGGCCCAGCAGGACGGTCAACAACAGCCGCTCGCCGATCAGTTCTGAGATGGGCTTCTGCCAGTCCAACGATACGCCGAGGTCCCCCCGCAAGATTTGCCCCATCCATTTGAGATATTGCACGTGGATCGGCTGGTCCAGACCGTACAACTCTCGCAACGCGTCGATCTGGATCTGGTCCATGGAGGAGCCGGAGGCCGCTAGCTCGGCGACGTAAGAGGTCACGAAATCCCCGGGCGGTGCCTGGATGATCAGAAAGGCGAAAACGGAAAAAATGAAGAGCAGCAGTGGCAGGAGCAGCAGTCGCTTGATGACATATTGGAGCATACAACTACCTCTATCAAACCGGTCCACCGAAGTAGAAGAGATTCCTCGCTGGGTCGATTGCAACCCGTATCCAGAAAAGGAAACCTTGAAGCCCGACAAAATTGAGCTCGGTTGGCCATTCATCACCAGGCCGCAACTCTGGGATGAATACGGTAGCTTCGAACTCCAATCCCGTCCCTTCCTGGGCCTCAAGTGTTACAGGCACTCGACACAGCCATCCTTCGAAGTTACGGCCTCTAACATTTATAGTCTTATCAGAACGTACCCCTGCTGATCGATCGATTCCCAACGCATCAGCCGTATCTGGTACAAGAATGGAATACGGAGCGCCCGTATCCACAATGGCTGGGATTGTCATCCGATGCGCGAACCTAACAGGTAACATAATGCGAACATTGCCAGTGGTATCCGAATCATTGAAGCGAGTCGCCCCACAGGCGAACGAGTCAAGTCCGAGAGGTAACATCGTCAATTGCGATATGCAGCTATGAGAGCTTGGCCACGAGTATTTCTGTCAGCGAATCCAGACCATCTAATTCGTTGGATAATTCCTCGCGCGAATCAGAAGCTGCCAATAACTCACCGTTCCGAATGACGACCCACTTCCCGCCGTAATCCCCTTGATGCTCTCTGAGCCATTGCATGGAAGCCCCAAGCCCTGGAACGGGGGGAAGCCCTGTTCTAACCAATTTGGGCGGCGCCAGTACATGAGCGATTCGCTCCAGGGCAGGATCGTCTGGAAACAGCTCATGGCCTTTGGCTGCCAATTGAGCAGCTACCAGGTGGCATCCAACCTCTAATGCGAGATCGACCGCCTGTTTCGCAAGCGCGGGTGATTGGGACGCCCAATCAATACTTTCAACCGCATCCACAAACATTTCCCGAGAGCCAGAGGATACCGCTTCATGAAGTAGGATCGCCGCCACACTGTGCCCATCTTCATCGACGCGCTCCATAAGCTCGACACGATCTGGGGTCTTGATTGTCATAACGAAATCCTCAATGACTTAGGTGATTTCACATCTACACGAAATTATAGCGGTTGGGTTGGACTAGATCAAATAGATTGGCCAGCATCGTCATTCGTCAGTTCGTCGTGCAAGGTGTAAAACCACCCCCGGACCACGGGGGGCAAGCCCAATACCTTTCAAACAAGACTCCAGGAGTCTCCTGACGAGCCTTCGGCGACTAGAGCCGGCCCGAAATCCGCTCAGACCTTGCAAATTCGCCGTGCTGTTGAGACTCCTGGAATCTGGATGCTGCCTAATTTAAAGGCACTGGATTCTGGCCCTACTGCGCGTAGAAGTACTGCTCTGGGCGGGTGTTGCCCGGTGTGCGCAGGGGCCAGTCGTTGCCGGCCACCTCGGGGACATTGTGCAAGTCCTCGTTGACCACGACTACGCCCTGAACCATCGGCGTCAGGCCCACAGTACCGATTTGCCAGATGTTGTCGGCCCAGATCCTGAACAGCTCCTGGGCCAGCTCGACCTGGCGGTCACGGCCGGAAACCTTGGCCTCGTCGATGATGTCCATAAGCCGCTGGATCTCGGGCGTGGGCTCAATGCCCTCAGCGCCATCGGTGTTGATCCACTGCCGCATCAGGGGCGCAAACACCAGACCGGGCTGGCTACGAGGATCAAACTTGGGCTGGCCGCTGAAGGGGAAGCCCGTGGTGTCCTCGTTCCAGATCTCGATCTGCAGGTCGCTGGTGTCGCGCATCGCGAAGTGCAGCGTGCGCTCTCGGAGCTCGAGGTGAGCACGGACGCCCACGTCAGCCCAGTTCTCGACAATCAGTTGACCGATGTCGGGCCAGGCAGCGAACTGCGTCGGCACTACACTGATCTCCAGATCCAGTCGCTCGCCGTCGGGCCGCAGGCGGAAGCCTTCGTCGTCCCGCTCGGTCAGGCCGACGTCGTCCAGGATCTTGTTGGCCATCTCCGGGTCAAACTCGGTGTACTTGAACGCCCACTCATCGCCAGGGTAGTAGGGATGGAAGGGTGCAGGTACGCCCTGGCGGGCTTCCCCAATGCCGAGGAAGGCCAGTTCTTTGATGGCCTCACGGTCGATGGCGTGGGATAGAGCGATGCGGAAGTCCTTGTTCTGCAACATCTCACCGATGGCGGGATCGTTCACGTAAGTCTGGTTGAACATCAGCACAGCGTCCGAGCCGCCGAAGGTTGGCCACGCGATCACGCGATAGCCACCCTTGTCAGCGTTCTCAACGAAGACCGGGTAATTGCCCATGGCAATGTGGCGACCCTGCATGTCGATCTCACCGCCCACGGCAGCGAGATTCAGAGTCTCCTTGTCGGCGTAGAAGGTGAAGCGCACTTCGTCGACGTAGGGTAGTTGGTTGCCCTCGGGGTCCACCGCGAAGTAGTAAGGGTTACGCTTGATGACGAAAACTTCGTCGGCCACCGTGGTGCCGTCCGGCGCCCAGGCAGCAGTGCTGGGGCGCTTGCCACTCAGGTGGGGCAAGGCCTCGACAGCGAACAGTTCTACCCAGGTTTCGTAGCCGGCCTCCTTCACCTTGGCCTGCAGCTCGGCCTCGTCGACGAAGGCCGGATGGAACTGCTGCATGTAGTGGGCAGGCGCAAAGGCCAGGTTGTTGATGGACTTGTCCGCGCCGTCCTTGTTCGCCAGGTCCAGCAGGAAGGCCGTGTTGGGCTGAGCGAAGGTCCACTGGACTGTGTAGTCATCGAGCTTCTCCACCTTGGCCGCCGAGCCATCCGCGTTCTGCATCCACACCTGGATGGTGGGCGTGAGATCTTCGTTCAGCAAGATGTGCTCGTACCAAAATAGGATATCGTCGGCGGTGAAGGGCTCACCGTCCGACCACTTCATGCCCTCCCGCAGGAAGACCTTCCAGGCTGTGAAGTCATCGTTGGACTCCCAACCCTTGGCGATGTGGGGAATGACCTGGCTGCCGTCAGGTGCATGACGGACCAGGGCATCGTACGTCACACGAGTGTAGTTGTTGTGGTCACTTGGCCCAACGAAGCCCCGGCGCAGCGTACCGCCGTACTGGCCGATATCGTCGACCACTTCCTCGACCAGCGGTTCCTCCGGCAAGCGCTCGTCGACAGGTGGTAGTTCGCCGGCCGCCACCATTTCGGCAAGCATCGGCGCTTCGTTGTACTTGGATTCTGGAACAGGTTCTGGCTCAGCAGGTTCAGGCTCAGCAGGCTCGGCGGGAGCCGGCTCCTCCTCAGCCGGTGCCGGCGTGGCTGCCGGCGCGCAAGCAGACAGAACTAGCAACAGCGCCAGCATACCAACGAGCAATACTCCTAGCAAAGAACGTTTTCGAGAAGACAACATTGATACTCCTCCTTATGTGTCTACAGTGATTTGGAACGACCTTTGTCCCGTTACGGGCAAGTTCAACGATCTGCCTTCAGTGATAGTCCGCGTTTCTCACCCCCTTCCTCAGTTATCTCGCATTGCGGTAAAAGTGACACTTACCGCTCGCGACGGATTGTCAAATCCGTCGCCCTGCCGGCTGGATCTGGCGATCCAGCCGGAGCGAAGTGCGACTTTTACCCTAATGCGTTATCTCCTTGATCGCCGAAGGTCCGCAAATCGGGCTCGGTCGGGAGACCTTCGCCCAACACACCCAGGAGACCTTCGCCCAACACACCCAGGAGACCTTCGCCCAACACGCCAGGTTCGGTATCGCTCTTGCGTCTTTATCGCGCTATGGAGCACTGGCACGAACGACGAGCTCCGGTCGTACCACGACGACGCGAGATTCGCCGGCATGCCCATTGACCTGGCTTAGCAGCAACTCCATAGCTCGGCTGCCCAGTTCATAGCGAGGCACGCGACAAGTGGTCAGAGACGGTGTCACAAGCGCGGCCAGCGGGATGTCGTCAAAGCCGACGATGGCCATGTCCTCAGGCACCTGACGGCCTAGCTCAGCACAGGCCTTGAGCGCACCAACGGCAACCAGGTCATTGTAACAAAACAGGGCCGTCAACTCCGGATGGTGGGCGAGGAGCGCGCGGGCAGCTTCCCGTCCACCTTCGATCTCCGGTGAGCAAGACCGCGCCCAGGCTGGGTCGTAAGTTAGTCTAGCCTCCTCCAGAGCAGCGCAATAGCCCGCGGCCCGCTGACGACCGCTGTAGGAAGCCGGCGGTCCGGCCAGAAACCCTACTGCTCGGTGACCGGATTGCAACAAGTGCTTAGTGGCCCGCTGTCCGCCGGTTTCGTCGTCTATCAACACGGCGCTTACGGGATCACCCTCCAATCGCCGGTTGAGCAGTACGATAGCAGGATGCCAAGCCAGCACCGCACGCAGCGTGTCATCTGCAAGACGTGAACTGCACAGGAGGACACCATCGACGCGCTTTTCTTCAAAAGACCGGAGTATGCCTACCTCTCGCTGCGGGTCTTCCTCGGTGTTACCCAAGAAGATGTTGTGGTTCGCAGCGTAAGCGATGTGTTCTGCGGCACGCGCTACCTCTGAAAAGAAGGTATTGGAGTTGTCAGGCACGACCACGCCGAGGGTGCCGGTCCGCTTTGTAGCCAAACCACGCGCAATGCTACTGGGTCGATACCCCAGCCGCTCGATGACATCTTGGACGCGCCGGCGGGTCGCTTTGCTGGCCCCACCCTTGTCATTTACCACCCGCGAGACAGTCATCAATGAGACGCCGGCCGCGCGAGCAACGTCCGCCATGGTCACACGCTTGGGCACGGGTTGCTCCTCCGCATGAGGTCAGGAATTCCCGTTTTGGCATTCTCGTCACGTCGTAAAGGTTTGTAGCAGCGACTTTAGTCGCTCGTTACGCAGCGCAAACGACTGAAGTCGTTACTACGAACTTCATAACGGGAATTGCTGGCATGAGGTAGACCGTTAGCGCTTACGTGAGCGCTAACGTTATTATACAGTATACTCGCCGGAGGTCCAAATCTAATCTTAGCCAGGTCGTAGAAAGGTCAAATCACCCTCTACATCGAGAACATGCCGCTTGCTACTAAAGCGACCGCAGGTGGACAATCGCTTCGCGGGCGGCCGTCTCAGCATCGGGCTCAGGAATGAACTCACCGGAGACGAAGCCGGCATAGCCGGTGTCGAACAGCGTCTCCAGCAACGCGGAGAAATCCAGGTGGCCGGCGCCCGGATACCAGCGGTTGGAGTCCGCCACATGAAAGTGGAAGATGCGGTCGCCGGCCTGGCGGATGCTGCCCTCGATAGATGGTTCCTCGATGTTCATGTGGAAAGTGTCGAGGAGCAGGCCGAAGTTGTCGGCACCGACCTGCTCGATCAGATCGAGCCCCTCTGCTACGTCGTTGATGAGGGTGGTTTCGTAGCGGTTGAGCGGTTCCAACGCGATCCGTACGCCGGCCTCGGCTGCTGCGGCCCCGCACTCTTGGAGCGCCTCGACTAGCCAAGCCATCGCCTGATCGTGATCCACCTCGGGCTTCACAATTCCACGCAGCAAGCCGATGATGATGGCGGCGTCGAAGTGGGCGGCCCCCGGCACGTGGCTCTTCACGCGCTCGATGGCCGCTTCACGCACTGCCGGGTCCGAGTCGGTGAAGGAGAGGCCCTCCTCGCCCCACGCTTGGCCGGTGCCGATGGCCGGCACCCTCAGGTTATGTCGACTTACAACTCGATCCAGTTCATCCACATCCACCAACTTCGGATCGCGAATCGCTAGCTCAACGCCGTCGTAGCCCATCTCTGCGATGTTGGCCACGTTATTCTCAAAATCACCTTTGAAGGTAGCCGCTTCGAATTGAGCAGCGTGGGTGGAAAGAACGATGGAAAGCCTCATGCTATTCATGCTGATTGTACCTCTTTTGCCAAGTGAGTCAGGAGTTGTCCAAAAACAACTCCCCAGCTTTGTCCGAAAAAAACCGAGTACAAAGTGCGAAGTTATTTTCGGACAAAGCATTAGTCAATGATTTTATGTATGTACACCGGCGGTGTCACCGCTTCCTCGCTCCAGCCAATGGCCGCCAGCAAACGCTCACGGGCGGCCGCCAATGCTCCCGCCCTGTTAGCGTAGATGGTAAGCAGGGGACCGCCCCGCGCCACCTCGTCGCCGACCTTAGCGTGACAGACAATGCCCACGCCGTAGTCGATTGAGTCGCTCTTCTTGGCGCGTCCACCGCCCAACATCACACAGGCTTTACCCACTTCCACAGCGTCGATAGCGGCGATGAAACCGTGGCGCGGCGCGGGCGCCGTTTCCACCAGGGGGGCTTGTGGCAACCGGTCGGGGGCGTCAAGCATGGCGCGGTCACCGCCCTGGGCAGTGATCCACTCCACGAATTTGGCCCAGGCTGTTCCGTCGTCCAGAGAGCGGACCAGCGTAGCCCTGGCTGCGTCGAGGCCCGGGGCTTCACCCGCCAGTTCTATCATCTTTCCGCCCACGGTCAGGCAATGATCGCGGAAGTCTGCCGGCCCGGCGCCGTGCAACGTTTCGATAGCCTCCTTCACTTCCAAAGCGTTGCCCACGGCGTTTCCCAGAGGCTGGTTCATATCAGCGATGATGGCCGCCACTTTGCGGCCCACTCGCCGGCCGATTTCTACCATCAAGTTCGCCAACGCCTCGGCGTCCGCCTCCGTTTTCATGAACGCCCCTCGCCCGACCTTCACGTCCAACACAATGGCATCTGCCCCAGCCGCGATCTTCTTGCTCATAATACTGGCAGCGATGAGTGGCAGGCTCTCCACCGTGGCCGTCACATCGCGCAGGGCGTATAACTTACCATCGGCCGGGGCGAGGTTGGCACTCTGTCCGGAAACGACGATGCCGTGCCTGGCCAGCATATCCACAAATTCCTCGGGGGTCAGGTTCGCCCTGAAACCTTTGATAGACTCCAGCTTGTCAATGGTGCCGCCGGTGAAGCCCAGCCCACGCCCGCTTATCTTACCCACGGGCAGACCGTGACAAGCCACCAGGGGCGCCACCACCAGCGTCGTCTTGTCGCCCACGCCGCCGGTGGAATGTTTGTCTACCACAAAGGGCGCAATCGCGTGCAGGTCCAACATGTCGCCACTGTGGGCCATGTGCCGGGTCAGGACTGTGGTTTCGGCGTGGGTCATGCCCTGGAGCAGCACGGCCATACACCAGGCGCTGGCTTGGTAGTCGGGGATGTCACCCCGTGTATAGCCTTCGATAAAAAATCCGAGCTCCTCATCGGTGAGCTCCTTACCATCTCGTTTCTTGGCGATAATGTCTACGGCATGCATAGTTGCAGTTCCCTTTTTCCCGGTCAGGTCGCGCGCGAGCGGGCGGTGTAGGCAGCGTCTATCTTGAGCCGGCCGAAGGGCCCTCGCTGTGAGGGCGGGCGCCGGACACACATCCGTGTTACGTCACCGGCTCAAGTTGCTCCGGGTGGGCCGCCAAACTCAGGTACTCCTCTCGCAACAGATCATCCTCGCCTACCCCGAAATGCTCGAGCAAATCGCCAATGAGTACGGCCTTACGCTCGGCGTCCTGCGCGCTCCAGGTGCGGCTTTTGACCTCCACAAAAGCGCCGGGGATCGAGGGACGCACAACGCGATCGATATTGACACTGAACTCGGTGTTGCTATAGCGCACGTGGAAACGCCGGCGTTCCTTGTGAACCTGCCACTCCTCATCGGGATCAAAGTACTCGCGGTAGAAGCGCAGACTGCGGTTGGCCAGGGCGTCGAAGCGGGAACGCGACAGCACGACAGAGTTGGCATACTCGCGTTCCTTGGTCTCATTGGTCAGCGTCAGTCGGTATATCACTTCCTCGACCTGATCCTCCGGGACAGGCTCCATGTTGTCGCGGACCAAAACTTCGTCCTCGCGGTAGCGTATCCGGCTGGCCCACTTATCGTGGAAGATGAAGTACGTATCGTACTGCCGGCGCTGACTCGACTTGCCGATGGCGAAGTCGGGGCCGGCCAGCGTCTCCTCAATCCGTCGGACTACCTCCTCTGACATGTGAACCTTAACCTGTACCTCGTAGGTCTCCTTACGTGCCAGCCCACCAATGGTGACCAGCTTGCGCAGCACGCTTTCCTCGCGCTCGACCAGGAAAGCATCAATCCGTCGCGCCACGTCTTGCGCTTGGGCCATCAGTGACTGCCGGTCCAGTGTTAGCAACTCGCGCTCCCGCATCAGCCAACCACCGTCGCACATGGCGTGTACGACGTCAGCGCCCTTCGATGCATAGACCAACTGTGAGTAGATTAGCTCCTCATCACGCCGGAAGTTAGGTGAGTTGTGCACAGTGTCCAAGTCCACAACGATCACATCGGCCCGCTTGCCCGGCTCCAGCGACCCGATTAGGGAGTCGAGGTACAGCGCGCGGGCGCCCATGATGGTCGCCATCTCCAACGCCTGGCGCGCCGGCAAGGCCGTCGGATCGAGCGTCACGCCCTTGGCCAGGAACGCCGCCAGCCGCAGCTCCTCGAACATGTCGAGATCATTGTTGCTGGCCACGCCGTCCGTGCCGATACCGATATTCAGTCCCAGCTCTAGCATGTGGGCCACCGGCGCGAAGCCGCTGGCAAGCTTGAGGTTGCTGGTGGGGTTGTGCACGATGCTGGTGTTGTGCCGTTGGAGCGTGAGCAACTCGTCCTCGCTGAGATGCACACAGTGCATAGCAATCGTCTTCGGATCCAACACGCCGTGCTGCTTGATCCACGGCACCGGCGACATGCCGACGGTTTCCCGCATTTCGTCAACTTCGGTGTCAGTCTCGGCTACATGGATTTGTAATGGTATGTCGAACTCGAGGGCAAGAGCTGAGGCTGTCCGGAGCAAATCGGGCGTCGCCGTGTAGGGCGCGTGGGGTGCGACCGAAGGTACGATTAAGCGGTGATCCTTCCAACGCTGGACAAAGTCGCGGGTGCGCGCCAGGCTTTCGTCGTAGCTCTGGGCATCAGGCGCGGGGAACTTGAGGATCGTCTGTCCGCACACCGCGCGGAGGCCGGCCCGGGCCGTGGCATCGGCGATGGCCTCCTCGTGGTAGTACATGTCGGCGAAACACGTCGTGCCGCTGCGGATCATCTCCGCACAAGCCAATTGGGTGCCCAGCCAACAGAAGTCGGGGCGCACGAACTCGCGCTCGACGGGCATCATGTAGCCCATGAGCCAGACGTCCAGTCGCAAGTCGTCGGCCAGGCCGCGCAGCAGGGACATTGGCACGTGGGTGTGGGCGTTGATCAGGCCGGGCATGACGGCTTTGCCGCTGCAATCGACGACCTCAGCAGCTACGAAGCTGGCCTCGATCTCGTCCACCGGCCCGACAGCCACGATCTCGCCGTCGTGAACGACGACGGCGCCTGGATCGAAAATGGTGAAGCCGGCGTCCATCGTAAGAACAGCACCGCCGGCGAGGATTGTGTCTACTGTTTCCATTTATCGTCCTCACTGTCTATCTAGCAAGGTTCTAGCTCCAATACCTTTCAAATAACGGTTGAGGAGTGAGCACGCCCACGTGCGAACGGCATCTGGGGATGCCTGCCTCCTCTGATTTGAAAGGTATTGATTCCAGCTCGCCACCCCAATGCATCAACTCAAGCATTTTGCACACGTTCACAGACGCTAACCATCATAACACAAGTGCCCGGTCACGTCAAATGGCCCAACGCAGGCTCAGCAATTCTAATTATGGCACGAAATCGGGTGCTGGCCGTGCAAGAAGCATGGCTGAGGCCCCTCCCGAGCCCGATGAGGGGTAGGCGCCAGCCGTATCGAAGTGTGCTTCTTGTGCGGCCAGCACGCTTCGATACGCTTACTACTCAGCATGCTGGCCGCCATAATCAGAATTGCTGCGGCCAGCTCAACAATGCGAGACTCAGTGGAACCAATTTTCGAGGAGCGAGGCACGCCTACGTGCCGAACGGAGCCGCATCATTGATGCGGCCATCGATGCCTTTGGGCACGTCGACGTCCTTATCAATAGTGCCGCGATTTTCGAGGCCGGCGATTTTATGCGCACCGACGAGGCCAACTGGGACCGTCACTTCGACATCAACCTCAAGGCCCCCTTCCTGCTGAGCCAGGCCTTCGCCAAGCAGATACCGGAGGAGGATAGGGCCAGCAAGATCATCAACATCACTGATTGGCGCGGGCTCCGGCCTGGCACTGACCACGTGGCCTACACACTCACAAAATCCGCCCTGCTGACGCTGACCGAGATTATGGCCCAGGCACTGGCACCCCGCATCACTGTCAATGCTCTGGCTCTGGGTGCCATTCTGCCACCGCCAGGCGCCGATGAGGGTTATATGGACAGGCTAGCGAAGACGATCCCGATGCGTCGCACCGGCTCGCCGGCCGATGCCGTCGCAGCTATGATGATGCTCCTGGAAGGCTCAGAGTTCATCACCGGTACTACAGTTGTTATTGATGGCGGCGAACACCTTGATTAGTCGGGCAGCAGGCGACTAATCAGAAAGGGCATAACCTTGACCGGCACTCTGGACAAAATTCGCATCCGTGACTTGGTGGTACGCGCCATCGTTGGCGTTAATCCCGATGAGCGGGCAAACCGTCAGGATGTGCTTATCAATCTAACGCTTTATCTCGATACACGCCGGGCCGGCCAGTCGGACAAAATCGCGGGTACCGTGAACTATCGGACCGTCACCCGGCGCGTTATCCAGCATGTCGAGGCCTCAAACTACTATCTGGTCGAGGCGCTGGCCAGCAACATTGCGCGCATCATTTTGGCTGAGTTTCCCGTCGAGCGCGTTCGGGTGAGCGTGGAGAAGCCAGGTGCCCTTCGTGCCGCGCGTTCAGTAGGGGTGGAAATTGAGCGGGAGCGTGAAGGAGCGGGGGAGCGGGGGTGAAGTTTCCTTGCTCTGAAGGCCGTGGTCGTCCAGCGCTTGAGAGATCTCGGAGAAGCTCATGTCCTGAACGTAGTAACGGATGATTGGGATCTTGTGGGACATCCCGCTTGATTTTTTGGAAAAGTCCCGTTGATTCTTCCTCAAAGTCAAGTTAATTTTGGGGCAAAGTCCCGTTGATTCTTCCCCAAAGTCAAGTTAATTTTGGGGCAAAGTCCCGTTGATTCTTCCCCAAAGTCAAGTTAATTTTGGGGCAAAGTCCCGTTGATTCTTCNNCAAAGTCAAGT
>JAANWY010000369.1 GCA_018263655.1 Anaerolineales bacterium
GTAACCGTTCAGCCATTGACATAGGAGCGCCGGTTGAGTAGCTTCGTAGCGCCAGCGGAGAAGCGTATCGAAACCAAGCGGGTCTTTACCGGAGCAATCCTGGTTTTCGAGAGCCGCTTGGCTTCGATACACCCTTCCGCCATGCTTCAGGGCACTCAGCCGGCGCTACCCCCTGAACGCTTACAATTCTCATTCCTAAGGTTTGGCCGGCACTATCTCAGCTCAACCAGGCTTTCAAATTGCGGGTGAGATCAGGGGGCGAACCCGATGCTGCATATTCAGCTACTGGGCAATTTTCGCGTCGTCTACGACGAGGAACTCGTAACAGGCGTCCACACAGAGCGTCTGCGGTCACTGCTCGCCTATCTCGTACTCCATCGTGAGGCGCCACAACCTCGCCACCACCTCGCTATGCGCTTCTGGCCCGATTCGACTGAGGCCCAGGCCCGAACCAACTTGCGCAACCTACTGTACCAGATGCGCAATGCCCTGCCCGAAGCCGGCGACTTCGTGCATGCCGATACGCAGACAGTGCAATGGCAACCTGGCGCTACGTTCAGGCTAGACGTGGCAGACTTTGAAAATGCGGTTGCTCGGGCAGAGCGTGCCAACAACCAGACCACGATGCGGGCGTCTCTAGAGAAGGCAATGGACCTATACGGCGGCGATCTGCTGCCGAGTTGCTACGACGAGTGGATCGCACCCGAACGGGAACGGTTACGCCAGGCGTTCATCGAGGCTTCAGACCGGCTGGTCCGGCTACTGGAAGACCAGCGTGACTATCGGACAGCGATTCGCTACGGCCGGCGCCAGCTGCAACATGATCCGTTGCGTGAGGCAACCTACCGCCACTTAATCCGCCTGTACACCGTGAGCGGTGACCGCGCCGAAGCTGTGCATGTCTACGAAACCTGTGTTGCGACCCTGGAGCGAGAGCTCGGTGTGGGGCCCAGTCCGGCCACCCGCGAAGCGTACGAGCAGCTACTGAGGACAGATGTGGCTGCAAGGCCCACACACAATCTTCCATCTCCTCCCACACCCCTCATCGGCCGCGCAGCAGAAGTGGATACGGTCCAGCAACTCCTCTGTCAAGACGACGTGCGTCTAGTCACCCTCGTCGGTCCTGCCGGCGTTGGCAAGACGCGACTAGGTCTCCAGGTGGCAGCCGGCCTCATGGATGAGTTCGAGGATGGCGTCTTCTTCGTGCCTCTGACTCCCGTCAGCGATCCGGACCTGGCTCCCTCCGCCATTGCGCAAACCCTCGGACTCCGGGAAATGGCGAACCGGCCATTAGTGGAGAACCTGAAGGAGTTTCTGCGGGACCGGCACTTGTTGCTGTTGCTGGACAACTTCGAGCAGGTCATCTCGGCCGCTAGTCTGGTGGCGGACCTATTGGCAGCCTGCCCCAAGTTGAAAGTTCTGGTGACGAGCCGGGAGGTATTGCGGTTGCACGCTGAGCATCAATTTACAGTACCACCACTGGCGGCGCCAGAGCCTGGCAGCCTGCCGCGCACAGAGACGGACGCTGTGCCCGTCGTGTCCCAATATCCGGCGGTCCAACTGTTCCTCCACCGGGTGCAGGCGGTGAATCCTGACTTCACAATCAGCGAACAGAATGCGCGGGCCGTGGCGGAGATTTGCGCTCGCCTGGATGGCCTGCCCCTGGCCATTGAGTTGGCGGCCGCGCGGATCAAATTGCTGTCCCCCCAGACGATGCTCACGCGGTTAGAGGATCGGTTCGAACTGCTGGCTGGCGAAATGCGGGATTGGCCGGCGCGGCATCAGACACTGCGGGAAGCCATCGCCTGGAGCTACGATCTATTGGGCGAGGATACGAAGGCAATCTTCAGGCGACTCGCCGTGTTTGTACGCGGTTGCACATTGGAGGCGGCGGAGGCGGTGTGCAACGCAGCCGGCGATCTCGAGTCGAATGTCCTGGATGGCGCCTCATCACTAATGGACAAGAGTCTCGTACGGCGAGAGACACGAGCAGACAGAGACCCCCGGTTCCTGATGCTGGAGACGATCCGAGAGTACGGGTTAGAGCGTCTGGCGGCGAGCGGAGAAGCGACACCCGTCCGGAACGCGCATGCCGAGTATTATCTCGCACTGGCAGAAGAGGCAGAGCTTGAATTACGCGGGGCGCAGCAGTCTATCCGGCTGAACCAGTTGGCAGCCGAGCACGACAACCTGCGGGCCGCGCTGCGCTGGGCCATCGATGACGGCGCGGCGGAGACAGCCTTGCGGCTGGCCGGCGCCCTGGGGCGTTTCTGGTACGTGCGCGGCCATTTGAGTGAAGGACGCAGATGGCTGGAGGAGGCCCTGGCCCACCACAGCAGTGCGCCAGCGCCGGTCCGGGCGAAAGCACTGCGCAGCGCAGGCCGGCTCGCCTTCTTCCAGTGCGACTACGCCACGGCGCGTGCATTGCTCGAGGCGAGCCTGGAAATCCAGCGGAGGCTCGAGGATGAGCCGGCTATCGCCATGTTGCTCAACAACCTGGGGATGGTGGCCTATGTCCAGGGCGACTACGCTACGGCGCATTCGCTTTATGACGAGAGCCTGGCAATCGAGCGGCAATTAGACGAGGAGTGGGGTATCGGTGCCACGCTCAGGAACCTGGGAATGGTGGCCCAGTCTCAGGGTGACCACGTCACGGCGCATGCCCGATGCGCGGAGAGCCTGGACATATTCAGGAAACTGAGTGACCGCTGGCGCATCGCCGACTCGCTCAGCTTCCTGGGAGCCGTAGCCCGGTATCAGGGCGACTACACGCGGGCGCGGGAACTGTACGAGGAGAGCCTGGACATATTCAGGGAACTGGAACACAAACGGGGCATTGCCATGTCACTGTACAGGCTGGGGGATGTGGCCCGCGTCCAGGGCGAGAACACCGTGGCACGTATTCTTTTCGACGGTGGCCTGACGAGATTCAGAGAGTTGGGGGATCCGATCGCCATCGCCTATCTGCTCGAGGGCTTCGGGCACCTGGCGGCTGCGGGAGGCCGGCCGGCGCGGGCAGTGCGATTGTTCACGGCGGCGGAAGGCACGCGGCAGGTAGCCGGCGCGCCGCTGTCCCCAGTTGATCGCCCTGAGTATCAGCGCAGCCTGACTGCCGCACGTACGCGTCTGGACGAGGATGCGTTTGCCGCTGCTTGGGGGGAAGGCCGGGCGATGACGTTGGAGCAGGCAATCGTCTACGCACAGAAGAAACCCCCCTACGCCTGACCGGCCGGCGGTCGCTCGCCCCAAGGTAAGCGTTCAGCCACCCTTGCGAAGGTTGAGAGAAGCCGTTCAGGAGGTATCAGGACTAGCATCCCGAGTAGCGCGAAACGACGTTGAGCGCGTATCGAGGCAACGTCCTGAGTTCATCGAAGGGATGCTCCATGGGTTACCCCCTGAACGCTTACGGTTGAGAGTAGCCGTGGCAGCGCCGTGGCAAGAGGCGATTTTCGACTGGCGAGGGGCACCTCAACCCGAATGCGATTGGCAAACCTTCGCAAGGGTCCCCACTACCTGAACAGTTACGCCCCAAGCTCGTTCGTAGCCCTTCCTCACCCAGCGGCTGTCTGAGGCCGTACCCGATCGATTCCCCTGGACACCTCAACATAACGCTCAGATAGCCGACCAATTTCCCTCAATTTCAAAATTCCCTCCCCAGAAACGGCTCGTCAAACGCTTTATAAACGCTTGATTTGGTATAATAGCCCCAGTATTACACTGAAATCGACTAGCAGGAGGCTGATGCAAAACGCAAGAAGAGAATCTCTAGCCCTATCGGGGCATTTGCGAGAATGTGAAGGGTGTGGTGCCGCCATCGCGGAGCTCATGCACCTGGCACGCGAGAAGGGCCGGCAAGAACACCACTCGGACGACTCATCAACACAGCATGCCGTCGTTATGATGGGGCTAGCCGGCATCTTGGCCGTGATGATACTGGCCGGCGGTTTTCTCAGCTGGTCACCTCAGACCACGGAAGCAGCCGTTGCTCGCATTTACCAACAGATAAGGCCAGCCGTCGCGAATATCCAGGTACAATCCGCCGGCGCAACCGGCTCTGGTATCGTCTTCGACAAAGATGGTTACATTCTCACTAGCTATCACGTGGTCAGAGATGCGCAGGACGATCAGAACATTGTCGTCGGGTTACCTGGTCTCGCCCAGGTGCCTTCGAAACTCATCGGATACGACAGTGTGGCCGACGTGGCCGTCTTGCAGGTGGATGTCCCCTCCGATCGCTTGACAGTGGCAAGGTTTGGCGATGTCGATAGGGTGCGGGTCGGCGACAGGGCGATTGCCGTCGGCAACCCATTTGGACTCTCCCACACCTTGACGGTAGGACATATAAGTGCCATGGGGCGACGATTCAAGAGCAACGATCCGTATGTTCCCGACATTGAAGGCGTACTGCAAACCGATGCGGCCATGAACCCCGGGAACTCGGGGGGACCACTCTTGAACGCCAGCGGTCACGTAATCGGTATCAACACGCGCATCGAATCACCCTCGGGGGGATCGGCCGGCCTCGGGTTTGCGATTCCCAGCAACACCTCGCTGGAAGTGGCGCGCGAGATCATCGCTCGCGGCTATGTGCAGCGCCCGTTTCTGGGGGTAAGTGGCCGGCCCATTGACAGCGGGCTGGCTCAGGACCTGAATCTTTTCGTAGATCAGGGTTTGCTCGTCCAACAAGTGCACCCAAACTCACCGGCAGCGTATGCCGGTCTCAAAGCCGGCGGCGGACTCATTCCGCTAGCCTATGGCGAGATGGCAGAGGGGGTTGATGTGATCCTGTCCATCGATGAGCAACCCGTACAGAACCAATCGGATCTGAATCGCCTGGTGGCACAGCACGCCATTGGAGACAGGGTCACACTAGGCATTCTGCGGAATGGCCGGCAGTTGGTGGTTGAAGTCACGTTGACCGAACGCCCGCTTAATGACTCTGGGGGCCAGATTCTCCGAGCACCCACCGAGAGTCGTGAGCGGCAGGTGGCGGGTGGCGGGTGATCGATGAGTAGTCATCAGACATCATCTGAGCGTACTGGCGCTGAATGGTTGGCCGCGCTCGGCAATCCCGGGCCTGAGCGTCAGCGGGCCGTGGACGACCTGCATTCGCATCTCGTCCGTGCCGCCGGCTTCTATCTGGGCCGGCACCGCAGCGACCTGCGAGACATGGCTCGTGACGAACTGGTCGAGTTCATCGAAGAGTGCGCGCAGGAAGCATTGAACAGCATTGAAGAGGACCTGGGGGCCTTTCAGGGCATCAGTCGCTTTACTACATGGGCCTACGCAGTTGCCATCAGGGTCGCGGCCGGCAAGCTGCGCCGGAATCGTCGAGAGGACGTCGCCCAAGCAGTGGCATAGACGTCCCGCCGGAACGCCCTAGTACCTTATCAGTAACCGTTCAGGGGTGAGACCCTTGCGAAGGTTCGCCAATCGCATTCGGGTTGAAAGGCCCTTCACCAGTCGAAAATTGGCCTCTTGCCAAGGCTGCTCTCAACCTTCGCAAGGGTGGCTGAACGCTTACCCTTATCAATTAGATCCTTGCACAAAAAGCAAGAATTTCGGATCCGGTAAGCAAACTCAACTCTGGTAAGCAAACTCAACTGTTCGGCAAGGTCTCCGACCGCAGCCGTTGGGTCTCTGGGCTCGGTCGGAGACCTTCGCCCAACGGAGACCGTCCCGCTTGAACGCTCCAGGGAAAGTCAATCAATTGAGAGAGAACACAGGAGGAAGTCATCATGCGACAAATGAACCGCTACTTTGCTACGGCTGTCCTGGTATTGGGGGTGTTGATCCTCAGTGCTTGTCAGCCTGTCCCAAACACCATTGTTCCTGAAGTCGTTGCACCGGCAGAGGAGCCGGAAGTACCGGAAGTAGAAATAAACAAGGCTGTTGTCCGCCGCGTCATGGAGGATATCTGGAACCAAGGGAATCTGGCCGTAGCCGACGAGATGTTCGCCGCTAGCTACGTCGAACACTTTCCAGATGACACTGAGTATCTGGGCCTCGATGGCCTCAAGGAGTGCGTCGTCTACTGGCGCACCGCTTTTCCCGATCTCCAGTTCACGGTCGAGGGTATGGTTGGCGAAGGGAACGAAGTGGTTGTCCGCTGGACGGCTCGCGGTACCCACGGAGGTGAGTATATGGGCATTCCGGCTACAGGCGAGCGTGTAGTGTTTACAGGGAACACTACCTACCGAATCAGCGATGGCAAAGTTCAGGAAACCTGGTGGGAATGGGACGAGCCAGGTCTGATGCAGCAACTCAGCGTAGCGCCTACTAACGCCGGAGTGGAAATTGGTCGGGAAGTTGCCATCTCCAGGCGCCTTCAGGCCGGCGAAGAGTTTGAGGTTCCACTGCCGGATCTCATCGAGCATGGCCAAAGGCTCTTTCAGGCCAACTGGACAAGTCAAGAGGGAGGTGGCCGGCCCCTGACAAAGGGAACCGGTCAGTCCCTATCGGACCCAGATGACGCCCTCGTCTTTCCGAGAAACTTCAATCGCATCTCCGCGCCGGACTCGAACTCGTGCGCCGGCTGCCACAATGCCCCGTTTGGGATTGCCGGCGGCAGTGGCGACTTAGTCACCAGCGTCTTCGTCCTGGGACACCGATTCGACTTCGCTACCTTCGATCATTCCGACACTGTCCCGACGAAGGGTTCGAAGGATGAACTGGGCGTCGACGTCACGCAGCAGACCATCGCCAACCGACGGGCCACCATCGGCATGTTCGGATCGGGCTACATCGAGATGCTGGCTCGTCAGATGACGGCCGAGCTCCAGGCGCTGCGCGATGCGACGCCGCCGGCTGGGGTCACCCCTCTCGTGATCAGAGGCGTTTCCTTCGGACGCATCACCCGCGACGCTAACGGCAACTGGATTACGTCAGAGGTCGAGGGCTTGCCAGCCCCCAGTCTCGCTACCTCTGGCCCAGGCAATCCACCCAGCTTGATCATTCGCCCCTTTCACCAGGCCGGCGCCGTTGTATCGCTCCGGGAGTTCACCAACAACGCCTTCAACCACCACCACGGCATCCAGTCAACGGAGCGTTTTGGTGTAGCTGCCGATCCGGACGGTGATGGGTTTGTCAACGAGCTCACGCGGGCCGATGTGACAGCCTCGGCCATTCACCAGGCCACGCTAGCCGTGCCAGGGCGAGTGATTCCCAGCAATGCAACCATCGAGCAAGCTGTCCTGACGGGCGAACAGAAATTCGTAGGAATTGGTTGTGCGGAGTGTCACATCCCCCGGTTGCCACTGACGGATGAAGGATGGCACTTCTCGGAACCCAACCCGTACAATCCATCCGGGAATCTCCAAGTGGGCGAGGTCGATACGCTGCAAGTCGATCTCACGAGTGACGAACTACCGCCGCCTCGCCTCAAGCCGGATGCGAATGGCGTGGTTTACGTACCCGCCTACACCGATTTCAGACTCCACGACATCACCACCGCGGCAGACGACGATCCAAATGCTGAGCCCCTCGACATGCAGCAGCCGGCCGGCTCTCCTGAGTTCTTCGCTGGCAACCGCAAGTTCCTCACGGCGCGGCTGTGGGGCGCTGCGAACCAGCCGCCTTACTTCCACCATGGTCAGTTCACGACGATGCGCGAGGCCATCCTGGCCCACGCCGGCGAGGCGATCAGCTCCCGGCAGGCGTTCGAGGCCCTGGACAAATACGAGCAAGACAGTATCATCGAGTTCTTGAAGACCTTGCAGATTCTGCCACCCGGAACGCATCATCTGATCGTTGATGAAGACGACAACCCGCGATCCTGGTCATCGCCGAGTACTGGAGCTCTAAACGGCAGGGCTTACTTAGAAAGTCGTCACGCGCACACAGACATCAAAATCTCTGTCGGTGGTCGTCGAACGACCACCGTGGAGGGCGGCAGTTATTCGATCAGCAGTTTGACCGATGGGGTACGCACCATCCGAGCCGATTACGACCTGTATCTGCCAGTCGAGAAGAGCGATGTGTGGGTTCTCGGGGGGAATATGACGACGTTGCCGGATGTCCAACTGAAAGCCGGCGATGCCAATGATGACGACCGCATCGACATCCTCGACCTGGCGGTGATTGGCGCCAACTACGGGGGCGCACCGCTCAGCGATCCACGCGCTGACATCAATGCAGATGGGGCGTGCAACCTAATTGATCTGGCTATTACCGGGGCCAACTACGGTCTTTCGGCCCCCACNGCCTGGTCCAACACGCCAACGATGCCGGCCGCAGCCATCTCTTCTGAGGCGGTGGTCGAACTGTCGTCAGTTATGCGCGCACTCACCAAGGTCAACAAGATTACGACCATCGATCTGCGTATTCAGAATGCCAGCGCTGTTTACGCTGCGGACCTCCAATTGGCGTTCGATCCGTCTCTGATCGAGGTGCTGGACGAAGATGCGATGGCAAAGGGTGTTCAGATCACGCCGGCTCTCGATGCCAAGCACCGGTACATTGTGGAGGCTTCGGCGGACAACCAGCAGGGACGTGTCAGCTTGATCTTCACTTTGTTGCGGCCGGCCACACCTTCAGGCGGTGACACGCTTCTGGCCCAGATTCGGGTTAAAAGCAAGGTGGCCACCGATCAAACGGAGGCTAGCGGGGGAAGAGCACACTCACTTATCCGAGTGCGACAGGCGCAGTTGGTTGATCAGTATGGTCGGGAAGTCCCGGTCAAACTTGCAGCCGGCCACCAGTAGTCAGTACGCCGATGTCCTCTAGGTCGCGCTGTTATGCTGCCAAGTGTTTGTCTCACCGTGTCGGTTTCGATTGGTT
Organism: Anaerolineales bacterium; assembly: GCA_018263655.1. Classification (GTDB taxonomy): domain Bacteria; phylum Chloroflexota; class Anaerolineae; order Epilineales; family JAANWY01; genus JAANWY01. The sequence goes on from JAANWY010000369.1 coordinate 8,779, forward strand.
GCCTTCGCGGAGGAGAGCCGGAGATGAAGAGGTTTCTGGTAGCTATGGCTCTGGTTGAAATCTTGTTCAACTTGATGGCGCCTGTGACGCGAGCCACCTCGCCGGAGAGCGTTCGTTTGTGGTTCGGGCCAAGCAGCCAGGGCCCCGTGGCCTTCGAAGTAATCAACGGCCGCGTCTATTTCGGGACGCAAAGCAACCGTCGGATTGGGCTGACGATCTACGGGGATCGAATTTACGCCGGCACCGGTACAAACGGCGAGATTTTGTTCACTGTGGACGGTAACCGGCTGTTCAGAGGGCCGAATCCGAGCTCCGATTATATGGTCACCCTCGTCAACAATCGGTTATTTGCCGGTGGCAACGCTAATCGCCGAGTCCTGTACACGATTGGCGGACCCCGATTATTCGAAGGTGGCAGTACGACCGGTCGGGCGGTTCTGACAGCGAACCGAGATCTGGAGAACAGCGACACGGCGTTGAAATTGCTGTTGCCGTTCTTGAGAGAGGCCGGCCTCGACTAGGTTCTGTTGACATTTGCCGATTTCGACGCTTCGATACGCCCTTGCAGGGCACCCAGCATGCGAAATCGGGCCAAAAACGCATCCTGAGTAGGCGATAGCCGTATCGAAGGGTCGTTT
>JAANWY010000037.1 GCA_018263655.1 Anaerolineales bacterium
GGGCTGGCGCTATGCCGGCGACCTCTGGGGCCAGTGGTCGCGGTTGGCGGAGGGCTTCGGCAGCCGGCTGACGTTGCTCGCGCGCGGCGTTCCCTATCGGATGGGTTGGGGCGTCGTTGAAGCCAGAGGTGACGATGCCCTGTCCGAGGTCGTTGTGGCGCAGTTGGACGAGGCGTGGCGACCGGTTCCGGGCACGGAAGAGACGTTGGTCTGTGATACGCTCTGCCTGGGTTACGGGTTTGTCCCGTCGACGGAACTCAGCCGGCTGGTGGGGGCGGACCACGAGTGGCGTCCCGAACTGGGCGGCGAAGTTCCCGTCCGTGACGCAAATACGCAAACCACAGTGCCCGGCATCTACGTTGCGGGCGACGGGGCCGGCATTGGCGGGGCGCCGCTGGCGATGCTCGAAGGCGAGGTTGCGGGCTTGGCGGCGGCTGCGCAGATCGGTTGCCTTGATGCGGGTGAAGTTGAGCAGCGAATCGAACGTCTCGGGCCGGCGTTGGCTCGCGAGCGGCGGTTTCAACGCACGTACGCCGCGCTTTTCACACCTGGTCCGGGATTGTACGAGTTGGCTCAGGATGATGTGCTCATCTGCCGCTGCGAAGAAGTCACCCGGGCGGAGATCCGAGAAGCTGTGGCGATGGGGGCAGACTCATCCAATGAGGTGAAGGTCGTCACCCGTTGTGGAATGGGCGCTTGCCAGGGCCGCATGTGTGCGCATCTGCTGGCACATGTCGTTGCTCGAGAGACAAGTCGGTCCGTATTGGAGGTGGGCTTGCTCCAGCCGCGCCCGCCGGTCTACCCAGTGCCCGTCGAAGCGTTTGTCGAAGCGAATTCAGTGTGAGGATGGAGATGAAGCGAAAAATCGATGCTGATGTAGCCATCGTCGGTGGTGGGATTGTCGGCTGTGCCGCTGCTTACTACCTGGCCAAGCGCGATGTGTCGGTTGTCCTGATCGAGCGATCAGTTGTTGGCGGCGAGGCTTCGGGGCGCAACGCCGGCGGCGTGCGGGCGCAGTGCCGGAATCGAAGCGAGCGTCTGCTTGCCATGGCCAGCATCGAGCTCTGGAAGGGCCTGGAAACAGAGCTCGGCTTCGATGTCGAGTACGTTCAAGGTGGAAATATCCGCCTGGCGACTACCGAAGAGCGTATGGATGACCTGAGATCGGAAGGTGAGGAAGAGTTAGCCGCTGGCCTGCACGTGGAGGTCTGGGGGCAGGATGAGGTCAGACGACGTGCGCCGTATCTCTCGGACATCTTCATCGGCGCCAAGTACTGCGCTACTGACGGTGTCGCCAATCCGCTGCTGGTCCCGAGGGCTTTCGGTTGGGCGGCCGGCCGGATCGGCGTTCAGGTGTTGGAGCATACCGAAGCTCTGGACGTGGAGGTGCGCGGTGGACGTGTTGCCGCTGTCCATGCTCAGTGTCAGGAGGGCGAACTCGTCGTCGAGGCGCCGTGGCTGATTCATGCTGCCGGCCCGTGGTCGTCTGAGTTGAGTCAAACGCTCGACGTTGACTTGCCCCTACATCCTTTGCGGGTGGTGCTGGCAGTCACACAGCCAGTCGCACCTTTCTTCACCGAGTTCCTCTCTTCTCATGACCTGAAGGTCTACGCCCGGCCGGCTCGCAGCCGAAACATTCACCTCGGCTTGCACGGAGACCGCGACACAACTTTCGATAAGCGTACACCGCCAGAAGCGCTGTGTCAGTTCCAGCGTGTGATCGAGATGGTTCCGTGTCTGCGGGGAATTGACATCCTGCGGACCTGGTCCGGCACGCTGGCCGTGACACCAGATGGGCTGCCGATCATCGGGACTGTTGATGGCATCGAGGGTTACGTTCTGGCCACAGGATTCAGCGGGCACGGCTTCTGTCTGGGACCGATTGTGGGCCGGCTGCTCAGTGAGCGTATCGTAGACGGAAGGCCGTCTATGCCCCTCGATGAGTTCCGTCCGTCCCGCTTTCAGCATCGAGTAGAGACATCAGATTCTCTTGCGTTCTGTTCGACCCTCCGCCCGAGTGACTAACTTGACAGTGTTAGATTTGCCTCCGCGACGGCCTTTTGATCGCCGAAGGTCTCCTGACCGAGGCGAAACGGGCTCGGTCGGGAGACCTTCGCCCACCGTGAGACGTAATCTAAGACTGTCCTACAGGGGTTATAGCTAAGATTGATACTTCGACAGAAAATAGACGGGGCTAGATGGCTGGATGGGCGATGGAGAGAGATTGACTGAACCTCCGGTGCGTGCTAGAATGAGAGTCAGACCGAACTGAAGATAAGAGGATACCACTGGGGAGGGAAGAGGGGGCTAGCAAAGCCGCCCTACTCGGTGAAGTCAACTGAAAAGTGCCGGCTTGTACGTCCAGAACTGTAGCTTCGTGAGCGGGTCCGTCTTCTGGTTCTGAGTCACAGCCAGGGGCAGGGCGTGGACCGGCCGCAGGGCTACCGGGGCTGGCCCTCCTCCGGCAATGGTGACGACCTCTTGGGCCATCAAGTATAGGAACTCAGCCGGATTGACGGTCTGCCCGGCTATCGTCACCTGCGAGGTGATGCGGTCAGTGATGGCCGCGGAGGCCGACACGGCAGCGTCCAGCACGGCGTGGGCCGGCAGGGTAGCCGCGGTCACACTGCCGGTGTAATAGGCCGTGGGGCCAAGGAGGTCGTGAGTTTCCACGGTGGCCGGCAGGCTCCCTGTCTGCCGATAAGTCGCCAGGGCGCGAGTGAGTCCCTCAAAAGCCTCCGCCAGACTCAATGGATCAATCTCCCCCTCTCTCCCTGTCTCCCCCTCACCGATGCTCCCCGACACGTACTCCGGTGGATGGCCCGTCGTTTCCATCGTCTCGATCAAGCTCTCGGCGGCTGCGAGGAGCTCGTCCTGGGTCAGCGTGGGCGCCGGCCCGTTCTGTGCCATGCCGTAGACATCCTGCATGGTGACGGTCTGGAAGCCCAGGTCTTGGGCCAGGCGGAACACCTGCTCGTACAGCGCCCAGACCTTCTCCTGATCGGCCGGCGAGTGACTGAAGAAGTCGTGGTCGTGGATGGGGAAGGCGACCAGGGGCAGCGAGCCGCCGACGTCGGTCAGGATGGATCGCGTTCGGGCCAGGTAGTCCTCGCCCTGGTCCTGCAAGGCGGCCTCCACCAGTTTCGAGGGACCCAGGCTGGCCTGCGTCGGTCGATTGAGGACGCCCAAGAACCAGGCGCGCCGTCCTGAGCCTGTCGAAGGGTCGTCGCGCTCGGCGCCGGTGTTGTCCACCAAGCCCACCCCCATCTGCGCCCCCATCTCCTTGTTCACGGCCAGGATAGACGCCTCGAAGAACCGGCCGGTGGCAAAGGGGTCCTGCCCGAAGACGTCGCGAAAGGCGGCGATGCCGCCCACGTGCTCGCCGGTGGCCAGGTTGACGCCGTCGGCCTCGTACTCCCGTGCGGTGGCCACGTCCTGTTCCCAGTCTTCGCCCAGCACCTGATCCACCAGTTGGGGGTAGGGCGGGCGATTGGCGCCGTGGTAGTGCACGCCGCGCGAGGACGCCAGGAGGCGATTCACGGTCTGGTGGGACCATTCGTCCAGCTTCTCGGCCGCGAGGCCGGTGAAGTAGTAGTCGGCCTCAAGGCCCAGGCGGTCCATCAGATCCAGGTGGCGGTTCACGGCCGGCACGAACTGGCCGGCCGTCGCCTCTTGCACGTTGACCGGCGGTCCCCACATGTAGTTGGCGTTGTAGGGGAGCATCAGATAGCCGCCCGACGCCGGCTCGCCTTCGCCAGGCAGGATGACGACGGATCGGTAGTCGAGGGGGTACGCGTTTAAGGCGTCGTCGGCTGCCACGAAATCCCCAGTGACGCCGTCGTAGGCGGTGGACCAATCGCCGGCATACGTGGTCAGATCGGTGGGCTCAGGATCCGCCGCGTCCCGCCAAGCGACGTACACCGTCGTGGTGGCGAGGGGGTTGCCGGCCGGCTGCCCGTGCTCAGGCGGACTGTCGTAGCAGCCGAAGGTGCTATCGGCCTCCTCGGCCCAGTAGCCCTGGGTTTCGTCCCGCAGCGAAGATGGACAGCGCTCGAAGCGATACACTTGCAAGGTTGAGTCAGCCGGCAAAAGCGCCGCGTCGTAGTGGGCGTTGGCCAGCTCCCGAGCCAGCCCCGCCAGTTCGTACGGATAGTCGTCCCAGTCAGCAGTGTATTGATTGAGACTGAAAGAGGAAACACCCGGATTGCCGGCCTCCCAGGCTTCGAAATGGTCCCGCACCTCGGTCACCGTCGCGTACTGCGCCACCAAGTTCCCGTTGGACGTGGTGTCGCCGATGAAGCGCTCGTTGAGCCAGTCCACCATTTGCGCCACATCTTCCCGGAAGTCTTTTTTGCCCTGACCGGCAGTGCCTGTCGGATAGATGTCGAAGAGATGCTCGTGCCAGCCGAAGGTCCAGACCTTGTCCGGCGCGCCGGTATACTCGCGGTAGAGGCGCTCCAGGAGCTCCTGGACGAACATGCGCTGTCGGGAGGGGACGGAGTTGTCCTGGATGCAGTCGGGAATGTGGGCGTGGACGCCGATGTTGCCCAGCGGGGGCATTTGGGGAACCGTGACGAAAGCTGTATTGGTCAGGTCTTCGTCCAGGGCGCCGTGGGTGCCGGGCCGCCAGGGGTTCTGGACGTCGTGGTCGTAGAGGCAGTAGAAGTGCTCGTTCCGGCCGCCGGTCTGAACGCTGAAGCCGTGGGGCACACTCTCACCGCTGACGGGGTCGCTGTACACGCCGGTGAACGCCAGTTGCGTCTCGGTGGAACCCTTCGGGAGGAACATGACGGCATTGGCGTTCATCTGCTGGAGGAATTCGGGATCGCTGTTTCCCGCGATGTCGGCATAGAGCTGCTCCACGTAGCCGATGTGGTCCTGCCAACTCTCCACTTCTTCGGCTGCGGTGGGGTTTCCCGAGACCTTTGTCCAGGAGTTCGTGCTCTCACCGCGCAGGGTGTCGTGGGCGTGGGTGCCGAAGGAATGGCCGGCGGCATAGAGATCGGCCAAGGCCCCGCGCCCCTCGACCGCCTCGGGATCGGTCGGAGCCAGGTAGAACTCGGCGTGGTCGCCCTGTACCTGGAGGTTCAGCTTCGGCTGATACGCCCCGCTGTAGCCGTCCACGAAGGATTCCAGCCACAGGAGATTGTCCTTGCGCTCGCGCCACTTCTGGTAGTTCCCCAGGACGGGGTCTAGGTGGATGTTGAAGGTCACGTCGATGGGGGGTTCATAAGCAGCTGAGGGCGTCGGTGTTGGCGTGGTGGTGGGTGGGTACTGCCAGACGATGTTGCCGTCTCTGTCCACCTCGATAACGGGGCCCGAGATGAGGGTATTGCCGTTCGACAGGCGATCGGCGTCGTACGGCAGGTTCAGGTCATCGTATTCCCATATCACCTCGCCGGCTGGCATCACCTCGATCACGCGGCCATTGCGTGAGTCGGTGATCAGCGTGTTGCCATTTGGCAGGCGGTCGGCATCTCGAGGCCAGTCGAGGGCGTCAGACCCAGTGGGTGCGTACTCCCACACGATGCTCCCATCAGGCGCAACCTCGATGATACGCCTGTTGACGGAGTCGGCGATGATGGTGTTGCCGTCCGTTAGCCGATCAGCGTTATGGGGACCGTTGAGGTGGTTGTTGTCGCTGCCCGGCACCCCCGTTTCACCGAACTGCCAGACGATGGTGCCGGCGCGGTCGATTTCGATGACGCGGTGGTTGTCGCGATCGGTGATGAGGAGATGATCGTTGGGCAGCCAGTTGGCGTCGTTGGGGTAGCGCAGCGCCGAGCCGTCGCTGAATCTCACGTCGCGGCTGTTCCAAACGACCATGCCTTCCGCATCGATCTCGATAACGGTATTGGGACCGGTGTTGGAGATGAGGGTATGGCCGTCCGGCAGGCGGTCGGCGTTGTGCGCCCACCCGAGACCCCGGTCGAAAGACCACACAACGTTGCCCGCAGAGTCCACTTCGAGGATCTGGCTCCCACGCGGAGACCCTTGCGAAGGTTCGGCAAGAGTCTGCAAATCCACAGCACCTCTGACTTCTGTGGATCGCCCTGTTGTCGGGCCTGTTGGAAACCTTCGCAAGGGTGATAGCGAGGCGCTCCCCACTGGGCCACCCCCGTGCGCGCCACCGTCGGTAATGAGCGTGTGGCCGTTGGGCAGGCGATCCACGTCGTGGGGCGTCTGCAAAGAGACGGCATCAGGTGTCGGCGTGGGAGTGGGTGTACCCGGACCACCATCGGGGAAGGCCAGGTCTGCGATCTCGCCGGCTGTGGCGTAGACGATGCGCCCTTCCGCCACCTTGGTGTCCACGTAGTCCAGAAATCGGGCCAGCGCCGCCAGGGCTGCCGGGTCCGGCGGGCTCTCCCCCTGACTGCCAACCGCGTACTCATTGATGTGGGTGACAAAACCCCAGGCGGCGATTCGCTCCGGTTGGTTCTCCTCCATGTAGGCCAGGGCCGCGTCGAACTGTCGGCGGAGCTGATCGAAGTTGGCGTCGGTGAGCACGTCGGCCTTCCCCCCACCGGGCAACGTCATCCAGCCGGGGCCGGCGTGGTCGACGAACGTCATGGCCCCCTGGGGGTTGTCCGATGTCGCCGTTCACATAGTCGGGCCGCCAGGGGAACATCAGGTTGCCTGTCTCCCGCCACATGTCGTTGCCGGCGCCGATCTGGTTGTCGCAGAGGGGACCGAAGGGGTTCCTGCGGCCGCCCGGCGAGAGGTTCTCCGTGCTGACGGTCATCCCCAGCGCCACGCCCTCTTCGATGGCCTGCGATGCAACCTCCTGGGCGCCTTCGGGGCCGGCGTCTGAAGCATCGATCATGAAGCCCGAGGTCACGTCTGCTGTGATGCCGCACTCGTCCTGCAGGTTCTGAAAAGCCCGTTCGATTTCTTCGGTGTGATGGGCGTGCACGCCGACCTCGTGCCCCGAGTCAATCAACTGTCGGAAGACGTGGTCGTCACCCTGATAGGTACACAACCCCTTGGAGGCGCCGTAGACCACCTCCCACGTCCCCTTGGCGCCGTGGTCGTCCAGGACGCCGGCGATGCCCTCGATTGCGTCGATCATATTGTCGGCCACGTCCTCGTCCAGGGTCGTCATCCCCGGGCTGCTGTAGGGGAACCAGTCGCCCTGCACGTGGGTGTGGATGGCATAGAATACGTGCAGAGGGGCGACATCCTCGGGAGACGGCGTTTCCGTCGGCCAGGGCTGGTGCCACTGAGCGGCCACCACCGGCAGATAGACGTGACACGGCAGATCCGAAGCGGTGGCCTGGATGTCGGCCACGTCGCCGATGCCGTTGCCATTGGTGTCGCCCACGCACTGGGATACCGACGGCGACTCGGGCGACGGTGTTGGCGTGAGCGTCGGGGCCGGCGTCGTGCTGCTGGTGTGGGCACGGTCAGCCA
>JAANWY010000370.1 GCA_018263655.1 Anaerolineales bacterium
CGTCTCCTCATCGTTGAAAATCAGTTCATCGGGAAAGCCCAGCCAGATGAACTCGGCGCCGAGGATGTCGGCGGCGGCTCGCGCTTCCCGTTCGCGGACCTCGGCCAGCTCGGCCGGCTTGATCTCCATGTGGCCGGCCGTGCCGTCGGTGGCCACACACATGACCACCTCGTGGCCTTCTTCCACGTAGCGGGCCAGCGTGCCGGCACATAGAATTTCAAGATCGTCAGGATGAGCGCCTACGGCGAGAACGCGCATCGTGCCCTCCTCTCACTCACCGAATATTCACGGTAGTAATCGCTCCGGCGACATACGACCCCAGGCCCGCATCTGCTGAAACCCCTCGGCATATTGTGCGCCACACTGGAGCCCTCGAAACCGAGCTATCGTTTCGATATAGTCTAGAATGTCAGTGGCGTGATGATCTCTCAGCCAGGTGATTTGACTATCGTGCTGCGCCATCGCCTCTTTCTTCAATTCCAACATCTCCGTGATATCGACGTAGTCGGTGGGCGTGAAATCGATGCCGGCCAGCGTATCCATGAAGTAGACGGGCGGGGTAACAGGATGGGCAGGTTCGGAAGTCACGTAATACGGCACGGTTGCCAGGAAACTGGCATCGAGCACTAGCTTCGTCAGAGCACTGTGATCGCCATGATAATCGTCGGGGTGATGGGTGATGATCAGGTCTGGCTTGGCGACGCGGATCATGTCCACGACGCGCCGCATGCTGTCGTCGTTGACGTAGATCTCCCCATCCAGGAACCCGAGGGACATGGACTCCGCTCCGATGACGTCGGCGGCTGCTTCCGCCTCGCGGTCCCGCGTCTCTCCCACCTCGGGGTGCGGAATCTCTCCGTGCCCCTTGTCACCGCGCGATGCGTGAGCCATGATGACGTCATGGCCCTGCGCAACGTACCGCGCCAGGGTGCCGGCACACAGAATCTCCAGATCATCGGGGTGAGCGCCTACAGCCAATACACGCATGCTACCTCCACGCACCCCAAAGAGGGCTACATTTGGCGATGGACGAATACCTGATCGCTAGTCTGGCGCAAAGCGATAGCTACAGCTCCCAGCATGGCTGCGTCCATTCCCAAATCTGACAGGACGATGTCCGGAGCCGTGGGCACAAGCCCCTTCAAACGCGATCGGATGAGATCCAGGAACAGGTCACCGAATTCAGCCAGATCCCCACTGATGATAATCCGCTCCGGGTCGAGGATGCAGGCCAGGTTGGCGACCGCGATGCTAAGATAGTCTACAGTTTCCTGAACTACAACTTCGCCTACCGGGTCACCCTCCCGCGCCGCTTCGAGGACCATTTGCACGGTTAGGGCCGATGGCTCCTCATTCCACGGCTCAGCAAGCACCGAACTCTGACCATCTTTTAGTCGTTGCCGCGTCCGCTTTAGAATACCCGTACTGCCAGCCAGGCTCTCCAGACAACCGTAGGCATCGTCATACGTATGCCCCAAATAGCGTTCGTTAGGAATGACGTAGCCTACCTCGCCGGCCGCGTCATGAGAGCCTCGGTAGAGCTGACCGTTGAGAATCAGGCCAGCCCCGATGCCGGCTCCCAAGGAGATGCAAACGATGTTTCGGAAACCTCGTCCAGCACCCCGCCAGCTCTCCCCTAGAGCAATTAGATTGACTTCGTTCTCTACAAATACGGAGAGGCCAAGCTTCTCTTCCAGCCGGCGCTTGAGCGGCAAGTTGCGCCACTCGAGACTGGGCGCCCAGGTGACAATCCCTTCTCTGAACAGTGTAATGGACGGGGCTCCGATGCCAACACCTCGGACTGATGGACCAAAACGCCTAGACGCTTGATGCAAACCCTCGATCAGCGCAGCCAGTTGCTGTATCCCTCTTTCCCCAGGCAGAGATGGCACACTCCGGCGCTCCAGAATCTCTCCGTTCAGATCGGCCAGTGCCCCCACCATATTTTGCCCTACGTAGACGCCAATGATCAAGCTAGCCCGGTCGTTGAATTCCAGGAGCATGGGGCGCCGGCCACCCCGGGAATTCCCTGGGCCGACCTTGAGCACTATATCTTCCTTGATGAGGACGTTGACGATGCGCGTGATCGTTGGGGGGCTCAAGTCCAGCCGGCGGGCGATTTCAGAGCGCGCAATGGGTCCCTTCTCACGAATCAGCTCAAGGATGGCCGACTCGTTTACTTTGCGCAGAAGAGTTGCATCGCCTGTGTGGTTCACGGGTTTGAGATAAGTCATCACGCCGGGAGGCACTTCATTTCATCGAGAAATAATATACCACGCCGCACTCGATTTGTCAAGGTCACTATCGCCTGGAAAACGGCGGCGCTGTGGCTGTCAGCCCCCTACCGGAATTATGTGGTCCAGCATCCGCCGAATGTCTCCCATTCTACCGCCGGGTTTCGTTGGTCTCAAGAACTACGCAGCCGTAGTTACCAGTTCGTATTTCCTCGGTGCTGTGCAGAACACCCTTGTCTTCACAGTTGTTTCGGTTCCCATCATCGTGGTTTTGGGAATAGCATCTGCCTCCATACTGAATCAGAGATTTCTGGGTGATATCGTCCTCAAGCCAATTGTGTTGCTTCCATGGACGATTCCGGCAGCCATCAGCGGTGTGATCTGGAAAGGCATGTTCAGTGACAGTTGGGGAGCCATCAACGCGGTCCTGTACAGCCTGCACCTTATTCCGAAGTATATCCCTTGGCTGAACAAGCCGAACCTGGCGATGTTTGCCGTCATTGTCGCCCAGGTGTGGACTCAGCTTCCCTTCGCTATCGTATTGACGTTAGCCGCCATGCAGGCCATACCACAAGTGCTTTACGAGTCAGCTGCGATAGACGGCGCAAGTGCATGGGGGAGATTCCGTCACATCACTTTGCCGAACATTCGGGCGATGCTGGTTATCGTCATACTATATGAGACCCTCATGGGACTGACAACCTTTGACTTAACGTATTCGCTGACGGGTGGTGGACCAGGCACATCTACAACATTGATCAGCTACTTCACTTGGGCGGAATCCTTTAAGATGCTAAGTTTCGGCCGTGGGGCAGCGTTAGCTATTGTTATCGCGCTGACTTCGTTGATCTTTATCCTGGGCATTCTTCAAGCTATGCCCAAAGATGCCTTGCTGGGGGAGGGTCAAGAATGATACATGGCCGGCGTCATCGAGTGCTAGTATATGCTGGGGCTTTTCTGCTCCTCCTTTTCAGCGTAGTCCCTGTCCTTTGGATTGGCTTCTCAAGCATCCTTCCGGAGAATGCAATTTTATCCTTTCCGCCGGACTGGCTCAGCTATGGACTGACATTGGACAACTATAATTACATATTCACCGGCGAAATCCCAACATCTCACGAAGTCACGGGTCAGATGCGGACGATGATCTCCCAAGAAGTGCGTAGGGTCCCGCGGACTGTTTTCAACAGCGCCGTCATTGCCTTCGGCGTCATGCTAATTAACCTGATCGCCGGCAGCCTCGCCGCCTATCCTTACGCTCGACTTCAGTTTCCGGGTCGGGCTATCACATTCTTCTATATCACGCTGAGCCGGCTGGTCCCTCCAGTGGCGCTCGCGATTCCTTACTACATCATCGTTCAACGCCTTGGGCTCCTAGATACGTATTGGTCTCTGATCCTGATCTACTCTGTGTTGACCTTGCCTTTTACGATACTCATTCTCACCCTTTACTTCCGTGGAATTCCCAAAGAAGTCGAGGAAGCAGCTCAGTTGGATGGATGCAATGTCTACCAATTGCTCTACCGCATTGTCATACCGTTGGCCCTGCCCAGTTTGATTGGTACCGGTCTATTTGCCTTCATGCTGTCATACAGCGAGTTTCTCTTCGGTCTGTTGATTACTCAGTCGATCAAAACTCGAACTCTACCGGTCCTACTCGGCTCCGTGGCCTGGAATCCAGATGTGACGTGGGGTCTGCTTAGCGCGTCCATTTTCATCGGGATCATTCCTACGCTACTCTTGATCGTCCCAGTCTGGCGCTATATGGTGCAAGGCTTAACCAGCGGAGCCTTCCAATAAACAGCAGCAATTCCCGTTATGACGTTCGTAGTAACGGTGCGACTTCTTGAAGTCGCCTCAGTCGTTTGGGTTGCGCAACCAGCGACTGAAGTCGCTACTACGAACCTGCATCGCATGAGGACAATGCTAGAACGGGAATCGATGAGTAGATAGAGACACTACATCACGCAAGGAGGATACTATCCATGCAAGTCGACGACGCCCACCTCGAAGTAATCACCTGTTCATTCCCCACGCCTGAACATCCCTGCTATCACGTGTGGCTTCGGGCTGACGTGCCCGCCGGCAGAGATTTCAGTGTAGAACGTGTGGAAGTGAACGGTGAGTGGACACGGGACTTCTGGGTCTACGATGACGCCGGCTACTCCTCGGAGACACGAGGATACTTCGTTGGGGGCACGATGTACAACCCGCTCTTGCCAAGCGGCCATCCTATCATCGTCGTGCGGCACGATTGGCAGAATGGATCGACGAACCACGTTCGTATCCAAGCCGTCGCTGACGACGACACCGCCCTCGACTTGAGCGCGGACTTCACCGCGCCAGACCGGGGCGGCTACTGGAATTCGGATTGGGAGCACTACGCCGGCTTGGTCTTGACAGAAAACCAGGGCCTCGACCGTACAGCCGAGCCGGTCCACGCAACCCTCGGGCTGTACGCGGACCAATTGGAGGCACCGGAGCGGGAGGTCCGCGTCGTTAGCATTGATCCCGAGAGCGGCGTTCACAG
>JAANWY010000371.1 GCA_018263655.1 Anaerolineales bacterium
CTGCCTCAGGCACGTCGTGCCTACACAAGAAGAGACCGGAAAAAGGGGGTCGGTGGGGGGCGGCCGCCCCCCACCGACCCCCTTTTTCCGCAACACCGCTGCTGTGGCCGGTCTCCTGACCGCGCCACAGCAGCGGAATGTGACATTGTCAAGGTAGTCACAGATTTGCATTCTTGGCCGACCTATTGTACAATGACGCCGACGTCGGAATTGAACGGAGAGCGTTGAGAGGAAACTGGATATGGGTGGCTGGAGCTACTGTCCCCACGAGCAGAACTTCACCTGCAAGCGACTCAAGCAAAACTGCGATCCAGGTGTACCCGGCTGTATCCTGTACGGTCGCATTGAGCGCGAAGACCTAGAACACAAGCCGCCCGTACCGCCTCGACGGAAGCCGGCGCCCCGCCAATCCGGCACGGACGATCAACGCACATAACAGACATCAGTACCACTTCCCTGCTACCTGCCCCCGCAGGAGTAACATTCAACCGCCCCACTGCGTCAAAGCGTATAAGAGTCAGATAGGGACTCCCAGGGAAATAAACCTCCCCAAAATGGCCTATTTCTCTCAGAAATCCTTGGGTCTTTGGGAGGTTCTCCTAACCGTCCTCCGTGACGGTAGAGAGGATTGAGACGGTGACTCAGAAGAATTCAGAGGCCGCCGGTATACGGCAGCTCGATAAACGCGCCCTGGCGGAATGGTTGAAGGAGAAGGGGCTTGACACACAGCAACAATCGGAGCTGTCGCGAAGAGAACTGCTGGAGATGGCTGAAAAACTCGCCAGAACTGAAGCCAGCCAGAATGGCCGGACGACAAAGACCAAGAAATGGGTTCTGCTCCACTAGGAATGGCAACAATCCCGCTCGCTACAACCGACAGCAAAAAGGGCACCGCTAGCGGTGCCCTTTTCTGTTGCCCGTGCTCCTTCAACTAGAGCTTGACAACGTCAACTGCCTGAGGTCCCTTCGGGTTTGATTCCACATCGAATTCGACGCGGTCGCCTTCATCTAGGTTGCGAAATCCGCCACCGCGAATCTCAGAGTAGTGAACGAAGACATCGTCACCCTCTTCGCGTTCGATGAAGCCGTAACCCTTACTCCGGTTAAACCATTTTACGGTTCCGGTTGTACGCTCGGCCATTATCGAGTCCGTCCCTCCTTTCGTATTTGAATCTTGCTGCAGGACGAGATCATCGATGCTCCAAGCCACAAGAAAGACCGCCTCAGCCGAAGCAGCTTTGACGGTCCATCGTGCAAATGCCGAAACAAAACTTACCGCGTCCTACATCAAATATGATAGCACATTTCCTCACATACGTCAAACAACCTGCAGCGAATCTTAACATGACCTGAAACTCATCTTCATAACTTCTTAACACCTTACCGCTATCATATTAACCGTCCAATCATGAGAGACGCCGGCCACGTCCAAGAAAGGCTGGCCGTCTCAAATCAATCAATTTCACATAGTTCCAAGGAGGTTGTATCATGCAGAAGTTACGTTGGACGGTTGGTATCGGAGTAGGGCTAGCTCTCGTCATCGCCGTAGTCGCGATGGCCGGCCCCCTCAACGGCGTGGCGCTGGCCGGCAGTCTCGAAGACGGACTCCCCGGCGCGCCACACTCACCACACGGCATCGGACCCCTGGCTACCGTGGCCGATACACTGGACATGAGTGTCCCTCAGCTCTTGTACGCGCTGCACACTCGCCACGACAGCATCGCTGACCTGGCAGAGGCGCGCCAATCCGAATCGGACGAGGTGGTCCAGGCCTTGGTCGACAAGGCCGCTGAACGGCTTAGTCACACGGACAACTTGACCCAGGAACAAGTCAACTGGATCCTGGCGCAGGTCGAACGCAAGGCGGAGGGATTCGTCGACGTCGAATTCCCGTATGGCGCGGCGATCGACACCCTGAAGCCGGCAGCAGACAGCATCGGCATCAGCGTTGATGAGCTCGTCGATGAAATGCAGGATGGCAAGACCATCGCTGAGGTCGCTGAAGACAACGATGTGGACACAGCCACGGTGGAGCAGGCCATCATCGACCACCGAGCCACCATTCTGGACGAGGCCGTCGAGGTGGGGCTGCTGACGGAGACCCAGGCCGACATCCTGCTGGATCTCTTCAGCAGCAAGGTCCCCGACATCGTCAACGGGGAGTTGCCCTTTGGGCACCTCCGGGACTTCCTGGCCCGCCGCCGACCGCCGCACTTCCCAGGCTCGTAGCGCGCCGGCGGCCGGCCCAACCGCCCTCACCTCGCTCCCGCCACTACCACGGCAGGGCGGGGTGAGGGCTTCAAGTTGCGCAGGCGCACGACATGCGTATAATCTCTCACACGGAGGACGGTCCTCGGAGCCTATATCGCCATCTCAAGTGACTACTCAGGCACCGCGTGCCTACACAAGGAATATGCCGGAAAAAGGGGTCGGTGGGGGGCGCCCCCCACCGACCCCTTTTTCCGGATTTCTCAACAGCGAGAGCGGTAGCCGGGCGATAGCCTAAGCAGTTGCCCCATCTTTTCCATATTTCTCAACTGCGAGGGTGAAAGCCTGAGTAGTTATAATTTCAGCAAGCAACCCATGACACAGAAAGTTCTCGTCGTCGAGGATGAGATGAAGATCGCCCGTTGGGTGCGAGAGTACTTCGAGAAAGCCGGCTTCGACGTTCTGCTGGCCCACGACGGTCCTACAGGCCTCGCCCTGGCTCGCGGCGAGCGCCCTGACATCATGATCTTAGACATTATGCTCCCCCACTCACCGTCTGGCGAGCCTATGGACGGACTCGACGTGTGCCGCATCATCCGCCGCGAGTCCGACCTCCCCATCATCATGCTGACCGCCCGGGCCGAAGAAGTTGACCGGTTGATCGGCCTGGAGCTAGGCGCCGACGACTACGTGGTCAAACCCTTCAGCCCACGGGAACTAGTGGCGCGCGCCAAGGCCGTTCTCCGCCGTGTGCGCCCCACCACGACCCGCGAAGAGATCTTGCGCGCCGGCCACCTCGTCGTCGATGTCACGCGCCGGACGTGCGCGTACGGCGACGAAGCGGTCGAACTCACGCCCACCGAGTTTGAACTCCTGGCCACACTGATGCGGCACCGCGGCCGGCCCCTCACCCGCGCCCAACTCATGGACTTCGCACTGGGCGAAACATATATCGGCTACGAGCGCACTATCGACGTCCACATCCGAAATCTACGGCGCAAGATCGAGCCCGACGCCTCCAACCCCACCTACGTTGAGACGGTCTTCGGCGTCGGCTACCGTTTCGCAGACGAGGAGTAGCAATGGGACCCGAGACTGTCCGCAGCAGCTTGCGAAGGCGCCTGATGCTCAGCTACCTGCTAGTTGTCGTGCTGACCGTGGGTGGTGTCGCTCTGCTGGCTGGCCAGCTAACGGCCCGCCAGTTCCGAGCACTGGTCGCCCAGAGCGGCCAGGCTCGAGCCCAAGCGTTGGCCCTTTATTTCGCGGACTTCTACGAGACGCAAGGCTCCTGGGAAGGCGTCGAGCAAGCCATGACCCACCTGCGCGAGGCCCAGTGGCAGCCGGCCGGCCTGCCCTTGGAAGCTGCGTCGGTGCTGCCGTGGCGCGTACCACCCCCGCCCTGGCTTTCCAAGGAGACCATCGAACGCTGGGTGAACCTGGGCGAACCCCGGGCTGACCGTGTCCGCCTAGCCGACCCAGACGGCACAATCCTTGCCGACAGCCACGACAGCCACGACAGTCCCGCAGGACCGCGTCTGCCGGCAGACGAGTTGGCGAGGGGCGCGCCCGTCATCATCGACGGCGAGCGGAAGGGTACTGTCGTAGTCGATGCTGGCCTGGGCCGGCTCACGCCACAGCAGCGCGCTTTCGTGCGTGTGATCTGGCGGCGGCTGATTGGCGTCAGCATCCTTGCCGGCTTCGTCGCGCTAGCCCTAAGCTTCGGCTTAGCCCGCGAGATCACCAACCCCGTTCAGGCCCTCACCGACGCCGCGCGGCGGCTGGCAGCCGGCGATTGGGACCAGAAACTGCCGGTGCAGTCCGAAGACGAGCTCGGGCAAATGACGCACGCCTTCAACGAGATGGCGGCCGAACTGACACGCCAGACCCAACTTCGCCGGCAGATGGTGGCCGACATCGCCCATGAGCTTCGCACACCCCTCAGCGTGCTGTACCTGGAATTGGAGGCGCTGGAGGACGGCTTTCAGTCACCCGATGAAGCGATAACAAGTTTGCACGGAGAATTGGGGTTGCTCACACAGTTGGTGGAAGATCTACGATTGCTGGCCCAGACCGATGCCGGCGAACTACCCATCCATATCGAGAACACCGATCTGGGCGCGCTCACCAGTGAGATCGTCGAACGCTGGGAGAGCCGCACTGCCGCGCGCGGTGTCCGTCTTGCAGTTCAGACGGCCGGCGACCTCCCGCCCGTCAACACAGATCGAACGCGGATCACACAGGTCCTCACGAACCTGCTCGCTAACGCGCTGCGACACACACCCGAAGGTGGAGAGATTAGCATTGCCGTAGATCGGTATCGCGGTGAATTGGAGAAGGACACCCTCGTCGCTGAACTGCCAGCCCCGTCATCGTCCCGGCCGGGGAGTGCTCACGGTGAGTGCTTTGTCGAGGTATCCGTCCGCGATACTGGAGAAGGCATCGCGTCCACAGAGCTCCCCAATGTCTTTGAGCGCTTCTACCGCGTCGATCGAGCCCGCAGTCGAGACACCGGCGGCGCCGGGCTCGGGTTGGCCATCGCGCGCCGGCTGGTGGAATTACACGGCGGGTACATCTGGGCGGAGAGCGAAGAAGGCGCCGGCAGCACGTTCACATTTGTGCTGCCGGCGGAGGAGTTGATGTAGGGGCAGGGGCCCCACTACTTAAACAGTTACTTCGAGAAGACACAATCGACAGCTACTTCACTCGGTAGGTGGAGTGGGTGTGACCAGCGGAATGGCTGTTGGCGATATGGGCTGCATCAACAGCGTTTGAGCGATCTCCAACGTCCGGCAGACGTTAATGCGGCCGTGGCCGAAGATCGGATCCCAGCCCGGCGTCCCCAAGTCATCCGCACCTCTCTCGATAGCTTCGCGGATTTGCCAGCCGTCCAGCGTCGGGTAGTACGACTTGACCAATCCAGCTAGCGCACTGACGTGCGCAGTCGCCATCGCCGTTCCGCTCCAGGGCTGGTAAGATCCGCCGCGGATGGTGCTCAAGATCCACACACCTGGTGCGGCCACGAAAACGTGATCCCCATAACTAGAGAATTCTGCACGCTCATCGTCCTGGGTAGTCGCCGCAACACCCATGACCTCCGGGTAAGCCGCCGGGTATATGGGAATACTCGACCCGTTGTTCCCGGCAGCAGCCGCCATCACGACCCCATGTGACCACGCATACTCAACCGCGTTGTGCATGGTAGTAGAGGGATACGGCCCACCTAAACTCATGTTGATGGTGTGTGCGCCGTGGTCCGTAGCCCAGATGATGGCGTTGGCGATCCAACTGTGCGCCCCAGCGCCGCTTGCGCTCAAGGCTTTGACCGGCATGATCTCGACCGGAGGTGCGACTTGCGCGATGATGCCGGCGACGTGCGTGCCATGCCCCTGATCATCTGACGGATCAGGGTCGTGGTTCACGAAGTCGTAGCCAGGCACGAGCCGGTCGACCAGGAGAGGGTGGTCTGGATCGACGCCCGTATCGATGACGGCGACGACCGCGCCAGTATCCGCCACAGACATGAAATCGTCGTGCGGTGGATCACACGGTATCCCGATCTTACTTAGGTTCCAGAGATCATCGGGGTCTGGGGTAGAGGCAGGGTGCGGTTCAACGGGAGATGGAGATCGGGCGGGGAAACCATCGATGTAGGCTTGAGGATCCGGCGGGTCGGCCGAGGCAACGCTGAGCCGGCCAATGCCGGCCGCAACAACGAGCAACGCAACAGCTAAAACAACCGAACGACGAATGGAAAGCATACTATCCTCCTTTCGGTGGATGTCCCCCTTCGGTGGATGTCCCCCTTCGGTGGATGGGCAGAGAGTATTCTCTTATCGACGTCAGTAGTCACTACCTTGACAATGTCACATTAACATAACAGTGGCTCTTTGATCGCCGCCGGAAAAAGGGGTCGGTGGGGGGCGCCCCCCACCGACCCCTTTTTCCGGCCTCTTCTTGTGTAGGCACGAAGTGCCTGAGTAATCACCAGCCATGAATAAATTTTGCAGAAATACAACTCAACGACCGCTCTACGATGAGCCGCCGG